>CAYFOB010000591.1:0-2960 GCA_964344525.1 uncultured Thiomargarita sp. | reverse complement strand
GTTTAGACAAAAGGAAAAAATAAAATGACAGAACAAGTTTCTCAACAAATGATTATTGATGGTATTCAAACACTTCCACAAGAAGCTTTGGTAGAAATAGCGGATTTTGTCTATTTTATTCGCCAAAAATTTATACATCCACAAAGTTTTAAAAATCAAATCCGTGATTCTTTATTGAGAACAGAATTGCATTCACTAAGCAAAGCCGAAACCACCCATTTAGAAAAAGAATTTGCAGATTATGAAAAACTATACCCCCACGAATGAGTTTGTAACAGACACGATGGCAGTGGTTTTACGCCTTGAAAAACGTAGAATGGGGAAAATGGCAAAATCTTTGTTTGAATATGCGGAATTAGGTGACACTTATATTTATATCCCTAGCATAGTTTTTGCAAAGATTCTTTATCTCTTTGAAAAAGGCAGAATAAGCATCTCCCTTGAAAATGTGCAAGACTATTTGATGAAATTTTCACAGATTAAGGAATATTCTATGACTTTTTCAGTGATTCAATCTAGCAAAAAAATCACTGATATTCGTGAATTACATGATAGATTAATAGCAGGAAGTGCTTTATCATTAGGTTTGCCACTGATTACTAATGATCCTGTGATAGAAGCTTCTGCATTTATAAAAACGGTTTGGTGATTTTTTTATTTTTCCAGCGTTAAAACGAGGAAATAAATCATCAGTTAATAAAACCATCTTCCGTCTCAGAATAAATTTTGAGGCGTGTTGGCTTCTTTCATAATCTTAATAATTCTTTCATCCAAACAAGAACGCAAAAAGCTATTCATTGGCTTTTGCTCACCGGTGGCATAAAATTCTAACATGAGTTGATTAAATTCAAGTTGCCGTTTTGCGGGTAAATTGATTGCGGGATAGCCCGCATTCAATAAGAGTCCATTCATGATAAAACGTCCCATACGCTTATTGACATCATAAAAAAACTGAGTTTTTGCCATCGTCAAAAATAAAAAAATCGCTTGATCGTAAATATCTTTTATGGTTTGTGATTTGGCGATCATTTCATCAAATAATTGAGTTAATTGACTGGCTTCTGGGGGAATATAATCAGTACCTGCAATAATGACTCCCCCAGTACGAAATTGTCCCCATTCTAAAGCTTCTTCATAAGCGGCGACTGAATGAAGCTGACACGTTTTTTCAGCGGTGAGTTGAAATTGATCATTTTTGATCCAATCAAATAAAGTACGCCATGCTTTAGCTTGATTGAGCACAATTTGTTGATCAGTTATTTTATGTCCACCTACGGTGATGCCATCCAATAAAGTTTGGACTTCTGGCAAAGTGACATTTATTCCTTCTAAGTTAACAGCATCGCAAACTAATTCAGCTAATTGATGCTGAGCTAACATCAAGGCTTTGGGTTGATTTGGTTTAATATGCCATTGAGTGTCAATCATGGGATTTTTTTCTATTCATAAATTTGAGTATTTTACTTTTCTTTTGCTAATACCATCAAGCCCAAAAATATAAGCTATTGTATTTCTAAACTAAAAAAAAATATTTTTTTGCAAAATGCAAATTAAATTGATAAAATTATATATGGCAATATTACATATATCCGAATATAATCTTTATGAATAAAAACCAGAATAACTCTCAAACGAGTCTTTCAGAAGTCGTTAAACAAGCCATTGATTTTTTTTATGAACGCACCAAAGATAGCCAAATAAATGAACCCAATAAAATTTTGTTACATATCAGGATTTATTGGTTGTGGTGAAGCTGAACCAACGCTTTCAGAGAACTACAAATCTAAGATTGAAGAGCTGATGAGGAACAAACATGATAATCGCTGATACAGGTTTTTGGTTAGCTTTGGCAGGATAAGCTCCATACTCGTGCAAAAAAATGTTTGATTCTTTTTAATGAGCCATTGATCTTAACATGGCCAATCATGACTGAAACATGCCATCTGCTACTTAGCAGGTTTACCATTTTGATCAAAAATAAACTGTTTTGCCAGTTCTATTTGTGATTGTTTGATTTGTTCATCTGATAAAGTACTTTCATTAAAATTGACTCAAGCTTCGTAATCAACTATGAAAACAAAATTGAAATTTCTTCTACTCGCAAGTGTGGTTATTTTACCACTGATTTTATGGATGGGATTCAAATTTCTTCAAGATGAAGATGATAGGGCAATTCACATCGCCTTTGTTGGGCCCATGTCAGGTGAACACGCTCAAGTGGGTCAATCTATGGCTCAAGCGATTCAGTTATATCTTGATAGCGTCAATGAGCAAGGTGGCCTCACTCATCGAAAAATCGTCCTTGATATTTTTGATGATCAAAATAATCCCAACCAGGCGATTAAAGTTGCCAATGACATTGTCAACCAGAATCGTGCTGTGGCTGTTATTGGGCACCATTACAGTGCTTGTTCCATTAATGGTGGAAAAGTCTATAAAAGAGAAGGTATTCCTGCCATCACGCCGGCATCCACTCACATTGAAGTGACTCAGGGTAACGAATGGTATTTTAGAACGGTTTTTAATGATAATTTACAAGCCCGTTTTTTAGCACATTATGCTAAACGTATTCTTCAGAAAAATACGGTTAGTATTATTTATACTGATGAACCTTACGGCTCTTCTCTTGCCACTTTGTTTGAAAAAGCCTCCAAAAATTTGATTGATATCAAATATAAATGGGCGTTATCAACTGACAATTTAGAACTAGAAATAGCAAAAGTTGTGAGTGATTTGCAAACAAAATTAGATGCAAGCCTCATCTTTTTAGCAACCCATGCTTCTGAAGGTGTTAAATTGGTCAAATTAATGAAAGATGCTGGTATTAAAAATCCTTTTATCGCCCCAGACTCTTATGCAGGTAAAAGCTTTTCGGAAGGTTTTTTGAATTATCCGGCTGAAAAACTGAGAGGCTGTTTTGGAAAAAAATGAGAGAAGACTCTTTACCTTTTCAGAAAAAA
>CAYFOB010000590.1:837-2968 GCA_964344525.1 uncultured Thiomargarita sp. | reverse complement strand
TCGCCTATCTATCAAATTCGCTGTACTTTACATCACCCACATTTTAGGACTACCAAAAATTTATCACAATTTTAAAAACCATACAACACAAACGCCGCCCAATACAATGGATTTTTATGCTCCCCACCCTGAGCTATAAATTCTCGCTTGGTAGCAGCTAAAGCTTCTACTTGTCCAGTACCTGCCTTTAGTTTCTCAAAAAAACGGGTGACAAATTCTACCATCATGTCGTCGGAAATCGACCATAATGTGAGTATGGTATTTTTATTACCCGCCACATAAAAGGCATAAGGCAATCCCATTACCCCTTCTCCACCAACCACGGAACCCAAGCCCGTTTCACAGGCGGATAATACCATCAAATCACTTTTTAAATCATAACCAGGCCATTCGGAGGCGGTGACATAGCCATCAATCCCTTTTGGGTTATTAACTTGTCCCAACACAATTGAAGATAGGGCGGGGCTGAGATAGCTTCGCCAAACGGGTAAAGCCATTAGCGCCTATGGATTAATACACATCATCATGTGTCCCAATATCAAGCAAGAAAATATCATCCTCTGATTGATCTTCACTTTTGACAAACTCAAATATTATCCTCATGTCGTAGTTAACACTACATGCCCAGAAATCGGATAATTGTCCTTTGAGTTTATGGGTGACAAGCTGTGGAGCAAAAGGATCGTCTGCCAATTGCCACAAAGTGTCTTCAATATCATTGCGTAGCGTTGGTTGTTTTTTTATAACCCGTTTGAATGCTCCCACAAAGCTTTTACCCCAAATAAGTGTTCTCATTCAGAAAGCTCCTTCATCAATTCCTCAACGCTACCTTTTTTAACTTCACCTCTCGCGTACTCCTGTTTGGCTTCCTTAATACGTTCCACGAGTAACCGTTGTCTACGTGCGACTAACCGGTGTCGAATAATTTCTAATAAGCTGTCTTGTTGAAAATCTGATAATGATTCAACGATTTCTAAAGCTTCTTGGAATGTAACAGTTTTATTGGGCATATAAAAAATTCCTTAAATTAATATAATAATTTTTGTAGTTAGTTAAATTAGCATAATGCATTGAATGTACGTTAAAAATAACTTCCAGTTGACTTAAATTTCTTTCACCAATTGGTGAAAAAAAATTAAATCCATTGAAAAAATTTTATAAACTTAATGAAACCTGTTTACCCAGATGAGTTTTAGGTTGTAGCAACTTCTAAATAGGCAGTCGAGCTATGAGGAATGGGAATTTTATAGCCTTCTGTCCGTAATCCTTCAAAGTGAAATTCAAGGGCATCTTGCATATTTTGCTTTATTTCGTCAAGCGTTTTACCCGTTGAAACACAACCCTCAATATCAGGAGAAAAGGCCGAATAACCTGTATTAGTTTTTTCAATCACAATGAGATATTTCATGGTTTTAAGCCTGCTTGTTTTAAAATACTGTTAAGTGTCCCAGGTGCCAGTTCTTCACTTGGTTTACCTGGCACGGTGACAAGCCCTTTTTTAATTTCGTGTTTGTACTGGCGGTGGCTACCTTTAGTTCTTACTAAATCACCAACCACGGAACCCAAGCCCGTTTCACAGGCTGATAATACCATTAAATCACTTTTTAAGTCATAACCAGGCCATTCGGAGGCGGTGACATAGCCATCAATCCCTTTTGGGTTATTGATTTGTCCCAACACGATTGAAGATAGGGCAGGGATTTTGGGGCTGAGATAGCCATGTGCAGAAAAAACTAAATAACGATATTGGGCTAAAATGCCTTGTTGATTAAGGCTTTGTAGTTTCGCTTCGGTGGCGTTTTCTTGTTTGTAGATTAATGGTTTTGTGTCTTTAAAAAGGGCTTCTAATTGTTCAAGCTCCGCAGATGCGCCAGGTAAGTTTAGCCAGGTTTGCCCAAGTTGTTCAAAGGCACGAACATAATCGCCACCACGCATCACCATTTGACGGGCGATATTATAGTCAATTGTGGTGGGAGTGCTGGCAACCATGGTGGTGTTTTCATAAAGCGGTGCGCCCATCGCTAATAAAGTGCCCCGATTTTCAAGACTTTTGTAAACTTGGTCGCGTTTTTGTAGGAATGCCAAGACGGATAAGGATTGCACATAACTGATTTGGTGTTGGGCAATTACA
>CAYFOB010000590.1:0-794 GCA_964344525.1 uncultured Thiomargarita sp. | reverse complement strand
GGTTTGTCTTTGATAATTTCATAAAGGGGTTCTAATAGCTGTTTTGCGAGTCTTTTGCTGAGGACTTCAAATTTTTGACGTGGCGTTTTGTCAAAACGTATTTTTCTAACGACTTGTTTTTCACTTTTGGAAGAGGGTAAGTCTTTTCGGTAGTTTTTGATATATTGTCGGTAGTTTTTGATATTGGTTTCAATATGAGGAATGGGTCCTAAATCATGCGCGGTGAGTGTGCCATCCGCTTGTAAGGTAAAGACTAAAACCTCGTTTTTTTGGACGATATAATTGATTAAGACGGCATCTTTTGGTAAGTATTTTGCCCCTTCTTTGGCACCAACAATGTGCACGTCGCTGAGTTCGGCATATTTGGGGTATTTTGCCATTAGCGCACGATGGAAGTCATTGCGCTTGTTGATCAGTTGATTTTTTTCGATTTCTAAAGTGATTTTTTCTTCTAGCTTTGGCAATACGGTTGTTTAAAAAAGCTATTCCGCAAATTTTCTACCCCTTTGATGAGCTTTTCAAACAGTTTGATGGCTTCTTTTGGAATTTGATCAGATTGGTAAAGTTGATTTTGTTGGAGATGAGATAATGCCAAATTATTAAGGCTTTTCAGCGTATCTGGGTGTTTTTCACCTAATATCTCCTTTCTGAGAGAATAAGCTTTTTCAAATAAACGTAAAGCCTTTTTATGGTGCCATGAGTCATTATGAATAGAGGCATTTTTGCAACGCCTTCCCCTTTTTTGTAGCACCAAGCTAGGCTAAGTACTGAACCATGAATTTTCAGGTATTTTG
>CAYFOB010000589.1:0-2969 GCA_964344525.1 uncultured Thiomargarita sp. | reverse complement strand
ACTTCCACAACTTTTTAACAGGGCCTGACAAGATCTTTTCACAAAGTTTTGAAACCTATTTTCTCATCTTAGCACTAATTTTAATTACAATCTTTGGAATAGGAGCCATTTATTTTAGCTGGGATTCAATAAAAAACAAAAAATGGGATAATTAAATTAAACAAAACAAAAACCCCCGCCGAGCTATGCTCGGCGGGGGTTTTTAATTTAAGCTAATTTTATTTTTTTTGATTTTATCTTTTTACAGCGTCATCGCGGGATGGGCATTGGCTTATATTCCGCGTTTAGCATCGGGCATGTTTACAGCCGTCAGTACGATGCCCTCCAATGAGGTTGCCGGCTTTGTGAACTCTGCATTTGGCAACTTGGTTGGAAATCCTTGGGTTTTGCTGGGTTGGCATACAGGTTTTATGATAGTTACAATAACTATGGTGGCTGGCGGCGTACAAGGCGGATTAGAGCGGGCAGTGCGATGGATCATGCCCGCATTGTTTATTGTGCTGCTGGTGCTGGTGGGCTATGCCATGAGTACCCCTAAGTTCATGGAAGGCGTACATTTTATGTTTGATGTTGATTTCAATAAATTGTTCTATCCAAAAGGCGAATTCAGTGGGCAAGGCGTTTTGGCAGCGATGGGACAAGCCTTTTTTAGCCTGAGTTTGGGCATGGGGGCCATCATGGTTTATGGCGCATACTTACCTAAACACGCCTCCATCGCACAAACAACGACAACGGTTGTGGTGGCTGATACCCTTGTGGCGATTTTAGCGGGATTGGTTATTTTCCCAATTGTCTTTAGTAATGGTTTAGAACCCAATGCTGGTGTCGGATTGGTCTTTAAGACTTTACCGATTGCCTTTGGACAAATGCCATTAGGGAGCTTTTTCGGGACTTTATTTTTTGTGTTACTTGCATTAGCGGCTTGGAGCTCTGCCATTTCACTGATTGAACCAGCAGCGGCTTGGTTAGTTGAAACGGGTAAATTTTCGCGCATTGGTGCTGCGATTTCATGTGGCGTGGCGGCTTGGTTGGTTGGACTTGCAACGGTTTTTTCATTTAATATCTGGAGCGATGTTAAACCTTTGTTTGACAAAACATTTTTTGATCTTCTCGACTATTTGACTTCCAATATCATGCTACCATTGGGCGGGCTATTAATCGCCATTTTTGCGGCTTGGTTAATGAAACGTCAAATCCTCACAGAGGAATTGGAATCATCTGATGATAGTCTAGGCTTTCGTGTTTGGCATTTCCTATTGCGCTATGTCACACCGCTGGGTGTAGGCTTGATCTTTTTAAATGCAATTGGTGTATTCTCGTGATCCATATTCATAAAACAGCACTCGTACCCTATACCACCCATGATATGTTTGTCTTGGTCAATAATATTAGTGACTATCCCAAGTTTCTACCTTGGTGTCAAAGGGCGACAGTAGACTCACAAAATGGTTCAAATGTGATTGCTACAATCAAAATGGGCAGTGCTGGTTTACAAAAAACCTTTACCACCACTAATGTAATTAAGCCTAACGAGCGAATTGAAATGCGTTTACTTAATGGACCCTTCAGTCACCTAGAAGGACATTGGAATTTTCATCCATTGGGAAAGGAGGGTTGCAAAATTTCACTGGATTTGGAATTTGAAATTTCCAATAAATTGCTCCGTATGAGTTTAGGTCCAGCCTTTTCCAAAATTGCGAATACCTTAGTTGATGCTTTTGTCAAAAGGGCGAATGATTTACATGGAAAACACTATTCGTGTTGAAGTGGCTAATGCCAAACCTGAGTAAAGAATAGACTTGTCCCTAAATTATTTTGAACTGTGATTCTCATTGATTTAAGGAAAAAATCCGCATCAGCCCCCTCAGAATTGTCAATCACATAAATCACAGTTCAAATTATTTTTGGTGGACTATAAAATAGGTTCCAACTCAAACTCATCCTCCACTGGCGCTGGCTTTTGCGGGCGCGGCTTACCAATTTTTACATCGCCCGTGATTTTGTGAAGTTTTTGATCTTTGTCAAAAAATAACGTAATACGGCGTTGTTCCCGCTTTTCTGCACCCGCTTGAAAACTATATATATAATCCCAACGCTCCTGGTGAAATACATCCCTTATCAAGGGTGTCCCCATGATAAAGCGTACTTTTTTCGCTGGCATATTCAATTCAAGTTGATCAAGCATTTCTTGAGTGACGATATTTCCTTGCGCAATATCTATGTGATGTACAGAACAACCAGATATGAACGCGCCAAAGCAATATAGAATAATAATCTTTTGCATCACAATTCATCACCTCATTTAAAATAATCTTATCTTAACGCACTTCATGCCAAAATACACGAATTTACATGCAAGAGGATAGCTATGGAAAGTCAAGACCTTAAAAAAGTGGGCTTAAAAGCCACCCTACCTCGCTTGCGGATACTCCAATTACTAGAACATAGCCGACAACGTCACATGAGCGCCGAGGATGTTTACAAAGCATTGTTGGATGTTGGAGAAGATGTCGGCTTGGCAACAGTTTACCGCGTCTTAACGCAATTTGAAGCTGCAGGTTTGGTGATTCGTCACCATTTTGAAAACGGCTTATCAGTATTTGAATTAAACGAAGGCCAACACCACGATCATCTTTTATGCATCAAATGCGGTCATATCGTGGAATTTTTTGATCACGCCATCGAAAAACGGCAGCGCGCGATTGCACAGCAACATGGTTTTGATATCACCGACCATTGCTTACACCTCTATGGCGTTTGCCCGAACTGTCAAGCGAAAAGTAGCTAAAATGGTCCGGTTTACTTTTTCAAACATTCTAATGAGTAAAAGTATATTATTATATATTTATATAATAATATTAATGTTTACTATTCACTTAACTTTATTGTTGTTTTTTTTTAACAAGTGTTGCAAAAGAAATACGTTGTAATTTATTGTTATACAAAGCAATTATTTTTTTTGTCACATT
>CAYFOB010000588.1:0-2971 GCA_964344525.1 uncultured Thiomargarita sp. | reverse complement strand
GAGGTCACTTAACTTCTTAAAATAAAAGCAAAATATTTTTCTGAAAAGCTATAGAAGAGTTTTAGAAACCATTTAATTTAGTCAATTAATGAAACTTTGTCAACAAAAAACATCTATCCGTTTTGCAGCAAAACATGATTGGTGATAAGGAGTATCTACTTGAAAAAATAGTATCTGTTACTATTTTATCACTGTTTTTGTGAAAAAATCTATTTCTATCAATTTAATACAATCACGCATTAGGTAAATTACATGTCAGAAAAGGCACTACCGAAAATACTTATTGTTGATGACAGTCAAAGCAACCTTTTTTCCTTGGAATCTCTGATTACTGAGGATATTGATACAGAAATTATCAAAGCAGAATCTGGACAAATGGCTTTACAAATCCTCCAACAACAGCAGGTGGATTTGGTTATCCTTGATGTGCAAATGCCAGAAATGGATGGTTTTGAAACTGCTCAATTAATCCGCTCGCAGGAAAATACCCAACATCTTCCGATTTTGTTTATAACTGCTGCTTATGATACAGAAGAATTTCAGCAAAAAGGTTTTTCTATCGAAAATATGGATTATCTCACCAAACCTTTTAATCCTGAGAAATTAATTAGCATAATTCAGTCACATCTAAGCTGAATTGTGATTCTTATGATTTATGTGATTGATTTGAGGAAAAATCCGCATTAGCCCCCTCATAATAATCAGATCAATCACATAAATAAATCACAGTTCAAATTATTTAGGCTTATTCTTCTTGCAATTTCAAGGGATAAGAATTTATGGATACCATATTACCTTGGCATGATGCTTTGTGGCAACAAATGTTGCAACGTTTGCAGCAAGATCGTTTGCCACATGCTTTATTATTATGTGGACCACAAGGAATGGGTAAAGCCTTGTTTGCACAACGTTTGGCAGAAACTTTACTTTGTGAGCAAGGACAAGCTTGTGGGCATTGCAAATCTTGCCATTTGCTACGTGCCAAGACTCATTCTGATTTATTACATGTATCGCCTGCTGAGGCGGGTAAACAAATCCCTATCGAAAAAATACGTGAATTGATTCAATTTGGTAGCTTAACCGCCAATTATGGACGTTATCAAATCAGTATTATCAATCCTGCTGAGGCGATGAATCGCAACGCTGCTAACAGCTTGTTAAAATTTTTAGAGGAGCCACCTCCTAATACGTTAATAATGCTGGTGAGTCATCAACCCATGGCTTTACTTGCAACAATTCGTAGTCGCTGTCAACGACTTGATTTTAGTCGCCCAAATCGTAAATTGACACAAGCGTGGTTGCGTGAGCGTCTCAATTCAAAAAAGGAAGATATTCAATTGTTACTTAATCTGAGCACTCAAGCACCTCTAGCGGCACTCGCTTTAGCAGAAGCCGATGGTATTGCAAAGCAACAAGAATTGTTTGAAAGTTTGGCTCGGCTGCCTGGCGCTCAAAATGATCCTATTCATGTTGTAGAAGTTTGGAATCAACAAAATCCAACGCTGATATTAGAATGGATGCTCAGCTGGACGATGGATATCATTCGCTACGCTATGACAGGGCAAACACAACATCTTGTCAACTATAATCGTATCGAACCGCTGCAACGCCTTGCAAAACAAATGGATTTGCACAGTTTATTTGATCTGCTAGACTTACAAAGAGAAGCTTATCGGTTAGTCGTTGGAAAAGCTAACATCAAACCACAAGGATTGTTAGAATCCATTGCTATTGCCTGGGTAAAGCTAGGTGCAAGGAGATAAAAATTATGCCTATGCCTAAAAAAGGTCCTGGTGGAATAAAACACAACATGATACCTGTGAATATCCCCAACGAACAAACTTTATACCTATCTTATCTGCCATTTCTTAAAGATGGTGGCTTGTTCATTCCTACTGAAAAGTCCTATAAATTAGGCGAAGAAGTCTTTGTTATTTTAACCCTATTGAAAGATAGCACAAAATATCCGTTGCCATGCAAAGTCGTTTGGATTAATCCCAAAGGGGCTCAAGGTGGGCGCCCAGCGGGCATCGGAGTACTTTTTGGTGGACAAAATAAGGCGGCTGTCCGCGATAAAATTGAACAAGCACTGGCAAATAAGCTTAAATCAGATAAACGTACATATACAATGTAAGCGCCAAAAAATGTGGGCAATATGTTTTTGTTGCTCACTATTGTCTTCTGCTTCTTTTTTCTATGGCAATATTTTTAAACTATCAGAAAATGTTTGAAGTAGTTTATAAATGGATAACTGATATGAAACTAGATGCAAATAAAGCTTGGTTAGAAGGGGTACACCGATGCCCCTCACCGCATTGTGATAATCGCCCTGAAGGGATGGACATTGAATTGTTGGTCATTCATGGTATCAGCTTACCCCCCGGCGAATTTGGGGAACCTTATATTGATCAACTATTTACACATACTTTAGATAAAGATGCCCACCCTGATTTTGTTGAAATTGCTGATTTGCGTGTTTCTGCTCATCTGTTGATTCGACGCACAGGGGAAATAACGCAATATGTCTCTTTACAGCAACGAGCATGGCATGCAGGACTCTCATCTTTTGCGGGGCGTAGTCGTTGCAATGATTTTTCGATTGGGATTGAACTTGAAGGTTGCGACAATGTACCTTATACAAATGAACAGTATCAACAATTGGCGCAGGTGATAGGCATTTTGCGACAAACTTGGCCCGTGTTGACCCAAGATCACATTGTTGGTCACAGTGATATTGCACCAGGGCGAAAAACGGATCCAGGCCCCGTGTTTGATTGGGAGCGTTTGCAGGCTTTGGTAAAATGAACGTTTTATACCGGAGTTGTGATATGTTGGACCACATCCAAATCGTTTTAGTCGGCACCAGCCATCCTGGTAATATTGGCGCCGCTGCGCGTGCGATGAAAACAATGGGCTTGTCACAAATGCGTTTAGTACAACCTAAGAGGCTGTTTTGGAAAAAATGAAAAGT
>CAYFOB010000587.1:0-2972 GCA_964344525.1 uncultured Thiomargarita sp. | reverse complement strand
TTTTTTATTAACTTAATGGCGTTGGTTTTAGAAATAGGATGCGTAACATCAGTTAATAAAGGATAAGTCAAAATCTTTTCAGGCACAGAGCAATCCGTTTATTGGCCCGTAATCCAAATCTTATCATCTGGCTCCTTGTATTGTAACTCTTTTGACTTATCCTAACTGATATGTAATCATCACAATTTTGATAATCACCTTAGGGCAATCAATTTATGATTTCATACCCAATCTGGAAAAAATTCCTAATTATCCCTGCTATTGCTATTGGCGTCATCATTTTCGTTTTTTTAATCAAAAATCGTGAGGCACCAATACAAACGCCTCCCTCTGAGCCAACTGTCAGTGTGCGAGTCATCAAAGTTCCAGTGGTTGATCTTATTCCTCGCGCTCTTGCTTATGGCAATATTCAACCTGGCATGGTATGGGAAGCCGTCACCGAAGTCAGTGGTAAAATTGTTGAAAAACACCCACAACTTAAGCAGGGCGTGATATTAAAAAAGGATGAATTGTTGTTACGCATTGATCCGACTGATTATAAGTTGGCAATAGCACAATCTCAAGCTAATTTGCAATCCATTCGAGCCCAACTGAATGAGTTGACAATCAAGAACAAAAATACGCGCCTTTCCTTAAAAATTGAGCAACAAGTTTTAAAAGTGGCCCAAAAAGAGCTAAATCGGCTACGTAAACTTTTAAAAAGGAAGGTTGTTAGCTCAGATGCGTTGGACAAACAAGAGCGCACAGTGTTGGCGCAGAGTCAGCAAGTGCAATCGTTGCAAAATACCCTGAACCTAATTCCTGCAGAGCGTCAAGTACTCACTGCACAATTGGCGGTTGCAAAAACACAATTAGAAAGTGCTAAACTCAATCTCAAACGCACAACGATCACTTTGCCATTTGATGCGCGTATTGCTCAAGTTAATGTGGAAAAAAATCAGTTTACTCAACAAGGGCAAGTTTTGGTTGTGGCAGATAGTATTGATGTTGCAGAAGTATCAGCCCAAATTGCGATGCAAAAAGCGCGTCATCTATTGCAACCCACTTCATCAAAGATTGATCTGAGTAATTTACCCAAAGTGTTTGGGCTTTCAGCCACGGTGCGCTTACATGAAGGCAATTTTAAAACAGAATGGGCGGGGCGTTTTGTCCGCATCACCGAGGCACTTGATCTACAAACCCGCATGATGGGCATTGTTGTCGCAGTAGATAACTCCTATCAAAAGGTTATCCCAGGTGTTCGTCCCCCTTTGGTTAAAAATATGTTTGTAGAAGTCGAACTCCGTGGCAAAGCACACCCAGCGCGCTTAATTATTCCACGTTCTGCCTTGCATAACAAACAAGTTTATGTGGTCAATCAAGAAAGCCGTTTAGAAAAACGGGCTGTAGAAATTGATTTTTTTCAAAGTAACCTTATTGCGATTAAAAAAGGGCTGACAAAAGGAGAGCAAGTGATAGTCTCTGATTTATTGCCCGCAATTGAGGGCATGTTACTCAAGTCAGTAATAGACGCGGGTTTGATGGATGCGTTATTGAATGAAGCTCACAAGGATGACTTATAAAAAGGATAAGTCAAAAGCATGCGTACAGTTTCGATTTTGACTTATCCTTAATTTTTAAAAACGTCAGAAAAAATTAAGGAGAATTCACTTGAAAGGCGGTTCTTTAACAATAGTTGGCACCGGCATTCAACTGGTGGGTCATCTTACCTTAGCAACCGAGGCTTGGATCAAACAAGCAGATAAGGTATTATTTGCTATAGCTGATCCCGTCACAGCTAAATGGCTTAAAACGCTCAATGCCACCGCTGAGGCTTTGCCTTATAACACAGATAATCAGCGCCGCCGAGAAACGTACCACGAAATGGTTGAGCATATGTTGACTTTTGTGCGTCAAGGGCTTAATGTATGTGTTGTATTTTATGGACATCCTGGAATATTTACTGATCCCACACACAATGCCATTAGACAAGCACGTCGTGAAGGCTTTCGAGCACAAATGTTGCCAGGCGTTTCTGCTGAGGATTGTTTATTTGCGGATTTAGGCCTTGATCCGGGCAAAAATGGGTGTCAAACTTTTGAAGCCACCGATTTTCTCATCCGTAATCGCCAATTTGATCCTCATAGTGCCTTAATTTTGTGGCAAATTGCAATGGTTGGAAATTTGGGTTTTTACCAAGAAGGGGGACATGTACACGGTTTGACTGTACTAACAGAAGTTTTAGAAACGACTTACGGTGCAGACCATGAAGTAACGGTTTATGAAGCAGCGGTTTATCATCCAGTTTGTGAACCCGTTATTCACCCTCTCCCTTTGTCCAAGTTACCACAAGCCACGGTGACTACCGTTTCAACACTTTTTGTGCCGCCCAAAGGCTCCGCACCTGTAGACAAGGAAATGATGGCACGTTTAAAAATGCCTTCTTTTGATGACATGGACTACATATATTAGACATTATTGGAAACATGGATTTTTTTTTGAAGTATAATATAAAAAAGCGCTGGACAATCTATGCCATCAAACAACATAAGGGCTTTTGCACAACGAGGTGAAACTTATCGGTTAATGGGTCGTTATGAGGAAGCTTTGCTTGACTTTAATCAAGTCATTGAACAACAACCCAACCATACTTGGGCAATTGCTCATCTAGGTGCTACCTACCGACAAATGAAACGCTACGAAGAGGGCTTGATACACTTAACCAAGGCCATTGCGCTAAAGCCAGATTACGCTTGGGCACTTGTTCACAGGTCCAGTGTCTATATCATGATGAGGCACTATGAAGAGGCATTGGTTGATCTGGACAAGGCGCTTGCTGTTGATAAGAACATTATTCCTCATTGGCAGGGGGAACGTGCTTTACTACTGAGCTATCTTGGACGATATAAGGAAGTGATTGAATGTTGTGAACAAGGCTTAAAAGAAAGCCCCAATGATTTTATCACTTTGTACACGTTGACTGTCGTCAAAGC
>CAYFOB010000586.1:0-2975 GCA_964344525.1 uncultured Thiomargarita sp. | reverse complement strand
ATGCGAGTTTTGCCTAGCAAAAGTTTTTTTATATCACTACTCGTTGGGGACTGCCCAAAATTTTAATCATTTTTTTTTGAGACCTTTAGTAGTTGGTTTAAATAAGTACTGAAGCTTAGCGAAGGGCATGGTACTTAACTGTGTGAAGGATTTAAACCGCCGCGCAGAACGGTTGGTGGAATTGACCTAAAAAAAATTCCCCTCATAAATTATTTTAAAATAGAGACTTTCAGCGTTTTTTTTGATGCTTATTTATTGATGTACAAAAGATTTTTTGTTGATTATTGAAATCGTAGTGTATGATACATTATATAATTGTTCAATGGGGGTGGAAGATGAAAGTTTTACTCATTGCTTTGTTTCAATTGTTATTGTTTATTCTGTTCCTGTCATCCTGTCTCATAGCACATGAGGGGGCGATGATCAAAGCACATGAGGCTTATAGAAAGGGTGATTGTGGTAACACGTTGTTCTATCTTTCTAGTGCAGAACGTTATCAGCAACCAACGCCAAAAATCCAAGCTGAAATTTCGTTTATGAGAGCGTCCTGTTTTGAAGAACAGGGCAAAATCGCCGAGGCGAAGGCTGGTTATGAATATGTGGCAAAACATTTTCAAACCTCTGAATATGCTCATCTTGCCAGAGCTAAGCTAAAAAATAGCGACTCTGAGCCAGCCGTGAAGACTATAACCATGCAGCGGGCTCAAGTCAATTCTGAGCCACCTGTGAAGACTATAACCATGCAGCGGGCTCAAGTCAATCCGCAGGCTCAAGTTAATGTTACAAGCCCCCCAGTGGAACGCCGCACCGCTTTAGTGATTGGCAACGCGCGTTATAAAAATACGCCTCTCAAAAATCCACAAAATGATGCGCGTGAGATGGCGGCTACATTAAAAAGTCAAGGATTTTCTGTCACCCTAAAGCTGGATGCCAATCAAGAAGAGATGGAAGAGGCGATCAGTGATTTTGGTAGAAAGCTCGTCGAGGGCGGCGTTGGTCTTTTCTATTATGCTGGGCATGGTGTGCAAGTGGATGGCAAAAATTACCTAATCCCAATTGGTGCGACAATCAAACGCCAAAAGGATGTTCGCTATAAAGCGGTAAATGCCAATCAAATTTTAGATGAAATGGGTTATGCACGTAATGGCTTGAATATCGTTATTTTTGATGCCTGTCGGGATAATCCACTACCGCGTAGCTTTCGATCCGGAAAAAGAGGCTTAGCCAGAATAGAGGGTCCCAAGGGTACTCTGATTGCCTTCGCTACCAGCCCAGGTTCAGTTGCAGCTGATGGTGCCGGGCAGAATGGTACTTATACCAAATATTTATTACAGCATATGAAAGTACAAGGACTTCCTGTAGAACAAGTTTTTAAAAGAGTGTTAAAGGACGTAAATAAAGAAACCAATGGTGAACAAACACCTTGGGTATCATCCTCTTTTATGGGTGATTTCTATTTTGCAGGGAAATAGCAAGTTTGATAAATATTTCCATTCTTTCTAGTACAAGAGAGTGGAAATTCCCGATTCACCTCATAAACTACAAGGATGAGTTATTATAACTCATCCCTGTAGTTAATTAAAAAACTATGAAACTGATACGTTTAGTATTGCTAGCGATATATTTACCCTCAATTTTTCTACTAGCTTCCTGCTTGCCCCCCCCTGAGCCCGATGTTAACATTGATTTATCCTTGAGAGAAAAACTACGCGCCGATGCGCTCGACAAAAATCCAGGTTTCATCATCGGTGTGGGGGAAGCTGAAACAGAAAATGTCGCCAAAAATCAGGCTCGACAAGAATTAGTAGAACAAATTCTGGTCGGTGTCAGCGCTGAAAACAAGCAGATCATTTGTGAATTGGCTGGTGTTGAAATCGTAACAAAAACCCAGCAATATGGTCAGCATTATATTGTTCTCAAGCTTAATCGTGATCAAGTCTCGAATATTTTGGAACAAGCAAAATGGGAAAGACAAGCATTTGCTGATGAACTTGTTGATCAACGCCAAAAATATACCACCCAATTTCCCAATTTCCTAATCGGTGTAGGAAGTGCAGAAACAGAAAAAGTGGCGAAAAAAAATGCTCAACTAGAACTGGCACAACAAATTACAGTCAAAATAGATTCGAGTAGTGAGCGCATAATTTCTGAGTGGATGAAAATCGTCAAGGAGGAATTTTCCTTCCAGTTGACAACCTCCTCAAATGTTTGGTTAGAGGGCGCAGAAGTCGTGACAAAAAAAATGCGCAATTGTCGGCACTATGCCGTTCTGAAGCTTAATCGCGCTCAAGTCCCAAATATTTTGACGCAAGCCAAACAGGAACGCGCAAAAAGCAAGAAACCGTTACCTGTCAAAATCAGTTATACTTATGCGACAGGAGATGGAAAGTTTGAGCCTTTTTCTGAGGGCACTGTCTTGCGCTCTAATGATCGTTATAAGCTGATTTTTGAACCCCTCGAAAACAGCTATGTGTATATTTTTCAAATTGATTCTGCTGATAAGATTTTTCGTTTATTTCCTACCGATAAATTTCAGGAAGCAGATATCAAAAATAAAAATCCGGTGCGGGGGGGAGAAAAATACTGGGTGCCTGCTGAAAAAAAATCATTTAGCTTGGATGATCAAGTCGGTGAAGAAACGATTTATTTTATGATCACGCAAGAACCTGATCCAATGTTAGAAGAAAAATATCGCCAATTGGCGCAAAGCAGCCCCGATGAAAGACATCAGATACGGGAAGAATGGCACCAAGCCATGAAATGGCGTGAACCAAAACAGGAAATGACAAAAAATACACAATTCACTTGGGAGGAACGAGGACAACAATTTTCAACTACGTCACAATATTTAAAAAATATGTGTGATGGGTGTGTATATATTGTGAATTTTCAACATCGTTAGGTTCCAAGCAAAGCGCTGCATGAATAACTACACGGATTACTTTTAATAAAGGATAACCCCCATTAATGAAGTG
>CAYFOB010000585.1:0-2980 GCA_964344525.1 uncultured Thiomargarita sp. | reverse complement strand
TATATTAGTACTTAATAATATTTTTATTTACTAACTTGAACATCGAGTATTAGGCTTACAAGATCGCATCTGTGCAGCAATAGCCGAAGAAGATGGGCAAGCGCAATTTCATGAAGATGAATGGCTTTGTTCGCAAGGAGGCGGTGGGCGCTCGCGTGTCCTGAGTCAAGGCGCTGTTTTTGAACAAGCTGGGATTAACTTTTCTCACCTTTATGGCACAAAACTACCTCCCTCTGCAACAGCGCAACGCCCCGAACTCGCAGGTTGCGCTTTTCAGGCGATGGGCATTTCTTTGGTGATACATCCATTGAATCCTTACGTACCGACTTCTCATGCCAATGTACGCTTTTTTATGGCTGAAAAACCTGCTTCAATATGGTGGTTTGGGGGTGGCTTTGATTTAACGCCCTATTATGGTTTTGAAGAAGATGTCATTCATTGGCACCAAACCGCAAAACAGGCTTGTGATCCTTTTGGCGCTGATGTCTATGTCCGTTATAAGGAATGGTGTGACAACTATTTTTTTTTAAAACACCGTAATGAGCCGCGTGGCGTGGGCGGTTTATTTTTTGATGATCTCAATCAATGGGACTTTGATACCAGTTTTACCTTTATGCAAAGTGTTGGCGATCATTATTTGCCCGCCTATCTACCCATCGTGAAAAAACGCAAAGCCACACAATATGGCGAACGAGAACGCGATTTTCAACTTTATCGGCGGGGACGCTATGTCGAATTTAATTTGGTATATGATCGAGGCACCTTATTTGGGTTGCAAAGCGGTGGGCGCACAGAGTCGATTTTGATGTCTTTACCTCCCTTGGTCAAATGGCGTTACAATTGGCAACCTGAGCAAGGTTCACCAGAGGCGCAATTGTATGAGTTTTTTTTGAAGCCGAAAGCGTGGGTGTAGATTGATTTTCAAATTCTAAAGGATGGTAATGAAACACAGAAAGTATCTTGATTTTTATAAATTCAGTATAGGTGTGCTTTTTCTATGCCTTGTGGCTTTGTACATTTTAATTCATATGAATGCAATGTCACAAGTCACATTTTTAGCATTTGTAGGCGTGGTTGGTGCTTACATGGCAATGAATATTGGTGCCAATGATGTTGCCAATAATGTGGGTCCCGCAGTGGGTTCAAAAGCATTGACGCTTGGTGCCGCCATTCTCATTGCAGCCATTTTTGAAGCCAGTGGCGCGCTAATTGCTGGTGGCGATGTTGTCAGTACCATCAAAAAAGGCATTATTGATCCCAATTTGATTGACAATACCCAAATTTTTATTTGGATCATGTTAGCCGCGCTTTTGGGTGGCGCTCTTTGGTTAAACTTGGCGACTGCGCTGGGTGCGCCTGTTTCCACAACACATTCCATTGTGGGAGGAGTTATGGGGGCGGGCATCGCAGCAACGGGCTGGAATATTGTCAATTGGACAACCATGAGTAAAATTGCCGCCAGTTGGCTTATTTCTCCCGTTTTAGGGGGGCTGATTGCTGCGCTATTTCTTTATATCATCCAAGATAGAATTTTTCACAAAGAAAATACGCTTGAACAAGCCAAAAAAGTTGTGCCGTTTTTGATTGCCATCATGAGTTTTGCATTTTTTACCTATTTGGCAATCAAAGGCATTAAAAAAGTGGTCAAAATTGATTTAACAACAGCTTTATTCGCAGGCGCCCTATTTGCCTCGGTAACCTATCTGGTTGTTAAACCGCTTATTATCAAAGCCTCAAAACAGCTTTCCAATGAAAAAAGTGATATTAACAAACTTTTCACTTTTCCCCTTATCTTTGCCGCCGCTCTCCTCTGTTTTGCCCATGGCGCTAATGATGTCGCCAATGCCATTGGACCTGTCGCTGCCATTTATGAAGCGCTGCAAAGTGGCCTCATTACCAAAAAAGCCACAATTCCTCTATGGGTGATGGTGATTGGCGCTATAGGTATTGCAATCGGGTTGGCGACTTATGGTCCCAAATTGATTAAAACGGTGGGCAGTGAAATTACTGATCTTGATCAGGCAAGAGCATGGTCAATTGCCATGTCTTCAGCCATTGTTGTGATTATTGCCTCATGGCTGGGATTACCTGTCAGTTCGACGCATATTGCCATTGGAGGTGTCTTCGGTGTGGGCTATTTACGCTATTACCTCTACCAAAAGTATGAGAATGAGATTGAAGGGGTGAAAGCGCATCACATTAAATCCATCCAGAAAAAGCTTGCCAAATGTTATAAAAAACTGAAGCTCGTTACAAACGAAGCCGAAATCATACAAATAAAAGAGCGGATAGCGGCAAAAGAAGTGGAATTAAAGAATTTGATGAGCGGTGGCGAAATAGAGTTTACAAAGAAAGAAAAGAAAAAATTGGCTAAAATTCAAAAACGGCAATATGTCAGACGTGAATTGCTGATAATGATAATCACCGCCTGGTTAGTCACCGTACCTGCCTCTGCACTGATTGGCGCTACGTTGTACTTTATGATTAATTGGCATTTTGGATAGGGTTGATTTTAGGGGATTTTGACCTATATATAGCAGTTTTTGAACAACAATTAGCGAGACTGTACTATGCCAACATATGATTACCGCTGTATCGAAAATAATCAAGTCGTCGAAGTGAAACATTCTATTAATGAAAAATTGACCACTTGGGGTGAAGTTTGTGGACATACAGGTATGGATTTAGGCACAACTTCAGCCAATAGCCCAGTAGAACGTTTAATTACTGGTGGGCATACAGTTAGTAGTAGTGTTTTGAAGAATCCAGAACCCAGCTGTGCCTCTGGAAATTGCGGTGGTGGCATGTGTGGCTTGAATTATTAGTCAACATTTTTGGCTTGAAAAGAGCTCAGGAGTGTGCCCTCCTGAGTTGTCCCAAACTAAAGTTTGGAGTCCTTGGATTTTTTATTCCTCTGGCTTTTTAAACCCACCCAATTGCCACAACATTCACTTCAATGCCATTCACGGTTTCAGTGGTT
>CAYFOB010000584.1:0-2981 GCA_964344525.1 uncultured Thiomargarita sp. | reverse complement strand
TACTTTTTTTAATTGGGCTACTACTTTCCCAATACACTTTTGCAGCATGTAAAACTATTCGTGAAGGTACATACTTCACCCTAACCTCAAGCGGCGGTTCGTCTTGCTATCGGTATTATGTCTCTTCAGGCAAGATGCCAGTGTTCACCTTAAAACACAAAAATGGAAAAGGGGATCTTGATCTTGCCGTTTATACTGACAGCAGTTTGTCCCAAAAAATTGGCTCAAGTAGCGCATCAGGCACAACAAGCGAGCTTCTCACATTATTTCCTAAAGATTCTGGTAGATATCTGTACGCCAAAGTCAAAAATTACAACCAAAAAAGTGGGACTTACTCGCTTTATGCCAAGCAGGTAGATTTTGTCAGCAAAATTGGTGAAGTTTTAGCAGAAACGGCGATTGAGGCAACTATTGAATGGGGACTTAAAGCCCTGTTAGGTATAGATAACTCATCAAGTGAAAGTGATCAACAAAATGTGGAACGCGCCTCATCTACGATCATGTCCATGTTGCAGGGAAAATCACTTGCAAATACCTCTCGGGATTTATTGATTGCTGAAGTCAAAAAAGAATTGATTGGCGATGGCTTTGTCAGTGATTTCGCGCTTAATTATGCGATCGCTATCATTGATGAAATTTATGAATATTACTAATTTTTTTTCAAGGAGTGCAAGGTTCACGAATCAGGCACTCCACCTGCTTGGAGGGTAATTTCAATGATTAGGTTATTTCAAAAAAGAATTTCATTATGTTTCTCTTCGGTTTTGATTGCTATAATGTGTATTATCGCAATTTGGTTAAATTGGTGGACATTTTCATGAGAATGGGACAATCCCTTGGCAGGAATGGCTCTTATGGCCATTTTGCCCACATTATACTTCCTTCCTTGGAATTTGCCTTGGTTTACAAAAATAATCTTCGTTTTGCAATTACATTGCAGGTTCCACCTGGTGGGAAAATTGTAATTTGAAATGTTTTCCTTGGAAGTCTCCTGATGGAAAAAGTGGCTATGAAGTGAGAGATGATCAAGCTGGATTTATTATTAGAGGAACAGACTCAATAGTGATTGGAGATGGAGAATCATCGAGTTTTCCTCTCCAAAATCAGTCCTTATAATATGAACAATTGGTTATTTAAATATGAATTTTATTTGTGCAACAGCCCTGTTCTGAACAGCTCAAATAAAATTTGAGCTTTACTACTTATTTTTGGAGTTAAAAATGAAAAACAGTCGTTTTGTTTTAATCAGTATGTTCTTGTTTTTTGGAATCACCACCTTAGGAGAGGTTTCTGCTGACCCAAATCCTTCTTGTACCACCAAAGAAGGACTACAAACCAAGCAGTTTCTATGTGTTTTGAAACCCTTAGGTATCAATGCGTGTGAAATACTGGCAAACCAGCTTGCTAAGCTCGCAGATAAAGATGCCGAGTTATATTCTTTTGTCACCTCCCCTTCTTGCAATTTTGCTTTAGCCAAAGCACTTGGGCAAGAATATACTGGGGAAGATGCTCTTACAGATTTTGCGACGGGTGCTTTGGATGATTTTTCAGATCAAGCTTTGAAATCCGAATCCACTTTGGTTTATGGGGTGGGTGTTGCTGCAAAACTATTTTCTTGGGGTATGGAAGGTAAGGGTGTTCTAGAATGTATTGAAGAGGTCAAACAAGAATGTCAAGCGTCCAGTCAGGTTTCTGATTTTTTATATCAAACGCCCCTTAGTGATATTGTGAGAGAACAGATGGAAAATATTAAGGCAGATACAAGTGATCTGACAACTATGATGAGTTTTTTTAAAGAATTTAACAATTGTCATTCTTTGAAAAGCTCAGGTACTCTGGTCAAGATTTATAAACTTTCAAGGAAACATTGTATTGATGAAGTCTGTAAAGATTTTTTTGATGAAATTGGGTTAAGATGTTTTTCAAAATATCATGGGGACAATGAAATAATAGCCTGTTCTGATTTTTTGCTAAAAAAAGATATTATTCTCTCAGCCTTTAAAAAAGGTAAAGAAGAATTTGAAAAACAGATTCATCATAAATTGGATATCGATACTTTTAGTCTTGCTGTGGGACCAATTTTTGCCCTTTTAAGACCTTGTCAGAAAATGAATATAGATTTTCCGACTTGTTCACAGAAAGAAGAGTATCAACTTACTGTAAATACAATTCCGTCTAATTGTCGCATAAGAATAATGGATGTTCAGTCTGTATATGAATATAATCCTGGCATTTGCTTAAAAAAAGGTAATTATAGAATTAAGATAGATGGTTGTAAACTGGGTGATTATGAAACTTATGATGAAACGATAGAAATTAAACATCATAATGTGTCTCTTGATGTCAAATTACATGACCTTGGGGGCAGGTTTTTTGATGTGACATCAGATTTATTAGCAATTGATGAATCTATAAAAACCGCAAGCGCTCTCTTATCAGAAATAGAAAATGAGAAGGATATTGCTAGATTAACAGAAATTCTTGAAATTTTAATTAAGGAAGAAGAGAGTGAGGCTGTTAGTGATTTTTTTAAAGAAACTGCTATTTTTACTTTACATAGAGATGATGTAAAGTTTGATAGAAAATTTAAGATACTCACTTATTTTATAAGAGTAAGAGGTTCTAGAAAATGGCCTTCACCAGTTGAAGACCCCGCAATGATTGAGGAAATTTTTTCCGGAAAAACAATGTATTCTAATGGTGAAACAGAGTACACCAGAGAAGATGGTGTTACCTTTTATAATGAAAAACAAAGGGGGATTATTACAGGTAAATGGTTCGCCAAGGAAAGTAACGTTTGTTATCAATATACATATTCTGATAAAACTTTCTGTCACAAGGTTTCCAAAAAAGGTGATAAGATATTTTTAAATGATAACCCCATCACTTTAAAATCAGGTGATACTGAGAACCTTCAAGAGGCTTTTCGTTTAAAAGGGAATAATCCAACAACTTCTTCTTGTCCAACTGGCAAGTATCAC
>CAYFOB010000583.1:0-2989 GCA_964344525.1 uncultured Thiomargarita sp. | reverse complement strand
TTTGATGATTTGTCATCTACAAAAGTTCGTCCTGCAGTGTGTTTAACAGAACCGATGGATATTTATGGTCACATTATTCTAGTGCAGGATGGCGGAAATTTCCAGGCCACTCGAAGCGGAGCTTCGGGGCATGCATTCCCAAGCGGGAGCTTGGGAACGAGAAAACCTATTTATTCTCGTTCCCAAGCTCCTGCTTGGGAATGCATTCATCGAAGCTCTGCTTCGAGTGTAGGTGGCCTGGAAATTTCCGCCATCCTGCACTAGGTTTTATTACCAGTCGAATATCAAATCATGTGCTGGAAACAGATATAGTTCTTGATTCAACCCATGTTGATTTCCCAGCAACAGGGTTACATGTTTCTTCTATTTTGAAGCTTAATCGTCTTTTGACAGTTAGAAAAACGCTTATTCTACGTCAATTGGGTCAATTATCGCCCACTTTACAGCTTCAAGTTGATCAAAAATTACGCCAACTTTTTGGATTAAATCACTAATTTTTAGGTATTTTGGAGTCCAAGGCAACCTTGAACTTTTGGACTTTTGCAGGTGATGGTGCGTACCAAAAGATTGCAGAATATGAAATTCCCAATGAGGTACTCAACAAAGAATTTGTAGTCCCACCTTTTTTGATTATACCATGACGTTCACCGTCACCGCGCCTACCAATCCACCGACGAAAGCCTCGCTTGTCGCACCTATTGGTATAATTAATAATAATACTCCTGCCTATCAATGGAATGCCGTTGATACCTCTACATGGTATTATTTGTGGATTAATGATGCGACTGGTACTCATTTTAATAAGTGGTATCGAGCCAGCAAAGTGTGTTCTGTGGTTATTTATTAGTAATTGATGTTACGCACCCTCCTTCTTTTGGTAACTTTATTGGTTTTGACTTATCCCGGCTTTAACCTAATCGCTTTCCGTTAAAGGGGGGCAATTTTTCAACCTTATTTTAACTACAAGGATTTGGTCAGCGCAGGGATAAGTCAAAACAGATAGGATTTTACTGGGTTGCAGAAGTTTAGTACGTAACATCAGTTATTAAAATAAAAATAGGATTACATAATGATAGCTTGAGGCTTTTGGTTTAAACTGGTTTTTCGATAGGCAAATACCCACCTTTTATATCAGCAAACTTTAGTTCAATCTTTAGTTCCTTAGCGAGTTCAATAACAGTATTTTTTGCATTTTCTACATATTTTTCCAGATCATAATTCGCTTGCCTAGCTAACTGCAGTTGAACACGCCACTTTTCCTCCAAAATGGGATCAGAGTACATCTTTATGCTCCTTGATTTCAGAAAATAATTCTAAAGGGGTAATAATTTCTGGAATGCTAAGATTTAGTTTAGTGTTGATTATGCGAATATGTTGTTTTTTATTCGCATTAGCTAAATGGTTACAATTCCAGGTTAATAAAAAATCTATCTTGTAATAAGATGCTAAAGCTAAATGTAGGGCATCACCATCAACATCTTTAGGCATAACATAATGTTGAATATAGGTTTTGGCAATCGTTTGAATATCTGATTCAATCGCCAAACGTTCATATTGAAGCGCAAAAGCGAGGATTTTATCCTTATTTGGATAATTTCCTGAATTTAATTCCTTGATTGTGGCATCTGAAATACAAATTTTAAAATGATTGGCTTCTTCTTGAAACCACTTTTTTGTCATTTGGGTTTGGAATTGTACCTCTTCCCGCTCATCAAAAAAATAACTTGGAAGGGTAGTATCAAGATAAACACTTTTTATCACCTTATTTTTTCGCTCAATGTTGACAATAAAGTTGCATTATGCCCTCCTTTTTCAACTCTTGTCAATATGCCACTTTCAACATCATAGTGAGTTTTGTCCAAATAGGCGCTACTAGTGCCGGAGGGCGGAAATTTCCAGGCCACTCGAAGCGGAGCTTCGGGGCATGCATTCCCAAGCGGGAGCTTGGGAACGAGAAAACCTATTTATTCTCGTTCCCAAGCTCCTGCTTGGGAATGCATTCATCGAAGCTCTGCTTCGAGTGTAGGTGGCCTGGAAATTTCCGCCATCCTGCACTAGCTATAGTGTTTCCCGATTGCATAAAGTACAAGTTTTTATCAAAAAACCATAAATAACTACAAGGATTATTAATAATAAAGGATAAAAATAAGCCACAATCTGATCCTTCATTATTAATAATCCTTGTATTTATATAAAATATTATTATAAAATACTTGTATCTCACACAATCGGGAAACGCTATAATTTATATGTTTGATGCCGATGCACCTGCTAAGCAGCACGGGCATTGTTCAAGCAACATACATTAGCAGGTGATGCATTGATCAGTACTCAGGTACTACAGGAATTTTATGTGACTGTTACCAGAAAATTGGCAGAACCATACACCATCAAAGCACATATTAGAAATACTATTTTTTAAAAAAATAGTATTTCTTTCTTCCAGGTTCAAGATTTATTCTTTTGTTTTATCTGATTTTTTCAATAACTCATTAATTTCTCTCAAATCACTAATCTGTTGTTTTAATAGCTCTATTTCTGTTTTTTGCTGTTCAATTATTAATTGTGATTTTTCTAATTCATGTTTGTATTCAGTTTGCTCTGTTGAAGGTGAATTAACATGCCAATTATTATCAATTTTTTTACATTGGCTGTTATGTTCACAGGTAAAATTGAATACATTTTTTTCATCTAAACCAAGTAACTCAGGCAAATCTATCTCCATAACCTCTGCGATTTGTTCAAGCCTCGAATAATGCACATCAGTTTTGCCCCGTTCGATTTTTGCGTAGGCTTGAGTCGATATTTTTAATTTGGTTGCCATCTCCTCTTGTGTCCAGCCTTTTAAGGAGCGAATAAATTTAATTTTTTCAGATAGATTCATAAATAGATACTTTGGGTTTAACAACTCTGGGTTGCGGCAATGAACGAATATTCATTGCACTGAGAAACTAAGGTTTTTTAAGACGCGCAAGTTCAGCGAGGAGAT
>CAYFOB010000582.1:2236-2992 GCA_964344525.1 uncultured Thiomargarita sp. | reverse complement strand
AGTTCACACATTAAACCGAAAATGCATCACATCCCCATCTTGCACAACATACTCCTTACCTTCTAATCGCCATTTGCCCGCCTCCTTAGCGCCTGATTCTCCTTGACATGCGATAAAGTCATCATAAGCAACCACTTCTGCGCGAATAAAGCCTTTTTCAAAATCTGTGTGAATGACTGCGGCGGCTTTTGGTGCCGTGGCGCCAATGGGCACTGTCCATGCCCGGACTTCTTTTGGTCCAGCAGTAAAATAGGTTTGTAAACCTAATAAACGATAGCCCGCTTGGATGACGCGATTTAAGCCTGGCTCTGTTAGCCCCATCTCATTTAAAAATTCTTGGCGTTCTTCAGATTCTAAGCTCACAAGCTCTGCCTCAGTCGCCGCGCAGACTGGCACGACTTCCGCCCCTTCAGATGTGGCTTGCTTTTGCACTTGATCAAGATAGGGATTATTTTTAAAGCCATCTTCTGCAACATTCGCTATATATAATGTCGGTTTAGCGGTGAGTAAATGTAAATCACGCAATAGAATTTCTTCTTCTTGGCTCAGCGTTAAGGCACGAACTGGTTCTCCACTGTCGAGCTGGGCATGGACTTTTTCAAATAACGCTTTTTGTGCCAAAACTTCTTTTTGACCACTTTTGATATTTTTGATCACTCGTTGAAGGGCATTATCGACAGTCTTTAAATCTGCCAAAGCCAACTCAAGGTTAATCACCTCAATATCACTCAATGGATCAATTTTGCCAGCCACATG
>CAYFOB010000582.1:0-2226 GCA_964344525.1 uncultured Thiomargarita sp. | reverse complement strand
CCTTGACTAAGCCAGCAATATCCACAAATTCCATGGTGGTGGGAATGACTTTTTGGGGTTTGACGATATTAGCTAATACATCTAAACGGCTATCGGGCATTGGTACCATGCCAATATTACGATCAATTGTGCAAAAAGGATAATTTTCAGCCGGTATTTGAGCATTGGTGAGCGCATTAAATAAAGTAGATTTACCGACGTTGGGTAAACCGACAATTCCGCATTTGAATCCCATATTTTTTTCCTTTTTAACTGATGTTACGTTGCCAAGCACTACAAGGATTATATACTGATGTTAGGCAACCAAATAGGCTGCGTAACATAAGTACTGAACCAAAAGATTGGCATTGTTGTTCAACAAACCAAGTGCTATAGTATCAAAGGTAGGTGTAACATGAGACTTTTCCCTTTATGATAATCATTATTTTGTTAATAATATTGAATGTACCAGTGCTCGCTCAAGAGATAAGATTTAAGCATCTATCCCGTGAACAGGGCTTATCTCAAAGTATTGTTTATGCAATTTTACAAGATAGCCTTGGTTTTTTGTGGATTGGTACACAAGACGGATTGAATAAATATGATGGTTATCAGTTTACGGTGTATCGACATAATTCGCAAGAACCCCAAAGTTTAAGTAATAACAAAATTTTTGCACTCCATGAGGATAGCACCGGCACACTATGGATTGGTACCAGCGATGGACTTAATCGCTATGATCGTCAGCAGGATCACTTTATTCGGTATCATCACGATCCACAAAATCCTAATAGTTTAAGTCACAACATCATTTGGTCAATTTATGAAGATCACACAGCTCAGTTGTGGATTGGTACCAATGGGGGAGGACTCAATCGATTTGATCCTTTGCAAAATCAATTTGTGCAGTATGGACATGATCCAAAAAATCCACACTGTTTGAGTCATCATGCCGTTTCGTCGATTTACCAAGACGAAACAGGTATTTTGTGGATAGGCACGGATGGGGGCGGGCTCAATAAGTTTGATGGACAGCAATTTACACGCTACTTGCCCAACCCACAAGATCCAAATCATTTGAGTAACGCAATTACTTCTATTTATGATGATGGCGCATTATGGATTGGTTCAGTTGATGGACTTCACAAATTTGATTCTCAGCAAGAACGCTTTGTGCAACATTTTTTTCCTGACCCTAAAAATTATGACAGTTTAAGTCATCGTGCTGTTTGGGCTATTGTTGAAGATAGTATGGGATCATTATGGGTGGCTACTGATGGCGGTGGACTTAATCAATTTGATCGCCAAACTGAAAAGTTTGTGCATTACCAACAAGATTCTAGCAGCTTAAATAACAACTTTGTTTTATCACTTTACCAAGATCGTGCTGGCACGCTGTGGGCTGGCACCGGGGGCGGGGGAGTTAATTACTTTAACCGAGGACAAGAAAAATTTGTGCATTATTTTAGCAATCACAATATTTATGCACTGTATGAAGATAGAGAGGGCTTTTTATGGGTGGGGACTGAAGGGGAGGGTTTGAAAAAAATTGATCAGGCGCATAAAAAAATCACACATTATTTAGCTAATCCAGGAAACCCCAATACTTTGAGTCATAACGATGTACGATCCATTTTTGAAGACAGCAACGGGGTTTTGTGGATTGGCACTGATGGTGGCGGTTTAAATCAGTTTGATCGCCATCGCTTTGAATTGTTTAAAAATGATCCTGAAAATCCAGACAGCTTAAGTAATAACTATATCATGTCAATTGAAGAAGATAAAACAGGCACGCTGTGGATTGGCACAGAAAATGGCTTGAATAAATTTGATCCTCAACAAAAAAAATTTGTACGTTACGTCCATGATCCACAAAATACTAACAGTTTAAGTCACAACGCCGTTTCTTCAATTTATGCAGATCAAACAGGTTTGCTGTGGATTGGCACAGAAAAGGGAGGTATCAACACATTTGATCCAAAATTGGGTACATTTGTGCATTATCAACACAGTCCCAAGGAAATTTCGGACATTTATGAAGATAAAAGCGGTGTATTGTGGATAGGCACTTATGGTGATGGACTTAACAAATTTGATCGTGCAATCAAAACATTTATCCGCTACACCCAAAAAGATAGTTTGGCAAATAATATTGTTTATGGCATTTTAGAAGATAAGCAGGGCAATCTTTGGCTCAGTACCAACCAAGGTTTATCCAAATTTAATCCAAAAACAGGCACATTTAGA
>CAYFOB010000581.1:0-3015 GCA_964344525.1 uncultured Thiomargarita sp. | reverse complement strand
CTTTCTCGTTTTCTGAAAAAGACTTTTCATTTTTTCCAAAACAGCCTCTAAAAGTAATCCTTGTAGTTAGTCATGGGTTTTAGAAATAGGCTGCATAACATCACTCTTCATTTTGCAAGGGCGGCACGCGACTAAATCCTGTGATTTTAATTGTGCCACTTAATTTCTTTCTGTAACTCCGTATATCTAAACTGATTGTTTCCAGTTTCGCTGGGTTGTTTTCCACCGCTTTTAAAAATTCTATCAACGTGCCTCCAGTGGCTTCAAATTGCATTGATTGGATCACTAATACCCATTCGCCTGTGCTAAACGAGGTATCCGGCGGTTCCAGTGATTTAAAGGTTATGCCCGCTTCTTGAGCCAGTTGTTTTACCAAGCCTTGCATTTTTGCGCCCATCAATTCGCGGTTTTCGCCTGGTAATAAGCTGGCTTCTATTTCGTCATGGGCTTTCTTCGCTCTTTGATTTTCTATTTCCCAATATTTTGCCCGTTGCCCAAGTTTTTCGTAGCGCTCTATTTTTTGAGCCAAATTTTCAAGAGATTGCCAGTAGTTTTGATAAAAATGGGACGTGATTGGTGCCATTTGAAACATGAATATTAAGCCAACAAAAAGTGCGAGGTATATCAGTCGTTTTTCTCTTGGTTTCATTTGTTTCTCTTTTTCGATCGAATTTTCAGAATTAATTGTGATTATTTTATTTACTTTCCAACGTTTCAACCCATTCCCAGTCTTCAGGTACGCCATTTTTTTGAAAATGTTCACTGCGTTTTAGATAAAGTTGTGCCGCTTTATCTTCTTGATAGATCTGTAGCATTTCCTTAAAACATTTATTTGCCTGGGCAAATTCCTTGTTGCGGTAGTGTGCTAATCCCTCCTCAAGATTTTTTAGGGTTTTCATTTTTAATTCTATGAGCTGGGGGGCTTCACCGTCAAAGACTTCGTAAACGATGATTGGGTTAGATTTGCCTTTGACTTTTACTCTATCAATTGTGCGAATCGCATAGCTGTTATTGAGTTGAGAGTAGGTGTTTTCTGAAATCAGTAACGTTGCGCCATACATTTTCGTCATTCCTTCAATGCGTGAGGCTAAATTGACTGCATCAGAAATAACTGTGCCATCCATGCGATTTTTGCCGCCCACCGTGCCTAGCATCAGTGCCCCTGTATTGATTCCAATCCCTATTTGAATCGGCTTTTTGCGTTCATGGTTATAGTCTACCAGCTTTTTTAACATGGCGATTGAGCCTCGCACAGCATCGTCGGCATTGCGTGGAAACAGCGCCATTATCGCATCTCCGATGTATTTGTCAATAAATCCATGATGTTGAGCTATTATGGGTTCCATGCTGCTTAGGTAGGTATTTATAAATTCAAAATTTTCTTGGGGTTTCATTTTTTCTGAAAGTGAGGTAAATTCTCGAATATCAGAAAATAATATGCTCATTTCTTTTTCAACATGATCTCCTAATTGAACCTTAGTAACGCTTTTCTTTTCTAAGAGATTTAAAAATTCACGGGGAACAAAACGTTCGTAGGCTTGCAATTTGTGAAGATAGCAGGTTTAGCACTTTTAAGCGATTTGGTGTAAATGCGCCTGGGGTTAAGTTATTTTCTAAATACAATAAACTTGTCAATTGGCCTTTATTCAACAGCGGTGCACATAAAGCCGATTGGGTTTGATGCGTGGCAATATAAGGATCATGGGTAAATTGTCCTTCTTTGGCGGCGTGGTGCAATACAATGCTTTCTTTTGCGTGTATGACATAATTGATCAAGGTTGTTGGAACAATTGAGTGAGAGAGAGGTAAAGATTGTAAGACTGTGATTTTATTTATCATTCCTTCTGCTTCAATAATCCATTGTTCATTTTTTTCCAGAATAAGGCAACCTCGTTGTGCGCCCGCATTTTCGATGATCACTGTCATCAATTTTTTGAGGAGTTGTTCAAGCACTATTTCTCCGGAAATGGCTTGTGAGGCTTTAAGTACACTTGTTAAATCTAAGAAAGCGGTTTCTTTGGTTGAGTGGGTTGGTTGTTTTTTTGCCAGCAATTGTGGGTAGCGTTTTTCTAAGTCTGTTACTTTGGCGTGGGCGCCCCAGCGTGAATAGACGTAATGGGCATTGCGTAAGTAGTGTTGAGCCAGTTGGATTTGTTCTCTGGCCAGATAAAATCGCCCCGCTAGTTCATGGGCTAATGCTTCTTCGTTGAGGTATTTATTTTTTCGTGCCAACGCGATGGCTTTGTCGTAATATTCTCTGGCGTCCTTGTCCTTTCCTAATATTCGGCAGTGTTCTGCTTCCACTAAATAAAATTTGTGCAAATAATTCATGGGGGCGTGATGTGCCCATTTTTTCATCTTTTTTTGATTAGTGGTCACTTTTTTTAGATGTGCAAAGCGTTGCTTGGAACGAAAAAAAAATATTGGAGTGCTTCGCCCCGCTTTGCTGATAACAGGTTGTTTAGCCAGTTGTGCGAGAGAATCGTAGAAATAAAATTGAGGCACTTGTATTGATCCTAAGAGTCCTTCTAAATATTTTTCTGCCAGTGCGGCATTGTCCACCGCTTGGGGGTAAGCTTGAAACCAATAACAAAGGGTCAGTTTATTAAAGTAGAGATGCGCCATGGCATTGATATGATTTGCGCCAAGATAAAGTTGTTGCATTTTGGCTTCTCCTTGTAAGAGATGCGGTGTGTTCGTTTCCTCTTTCAAATTTGAGATCACTTGCCAATAGATTTCATATAAATGCAAGGCGGATTTTTGTTGAAGTTGAAGGAATGGTTGACGATATTTTGTTATTTCTTGTTCAACCAGTGCTAGTTCTTTGCCTGTGAGGTATAGTAAGTTAAAATATCCCATAATCGCATAGGCAGAAAATTCTATATCTCCCGTTTCCAGTCCACTGTGATAAGCGTCTAATAACGGTTTTAAACTTTTATTTGCTTGTTCCTTCCAAGGTTTTATAAAATTGTTGACCATAAAAATAATTTTGGTTTGAAGATTTTTGGCTTCAAA
>CAYFOB010000580.1:0-3034 GCA_964344525.1 uncultured Thiomargarita sp. | reverse complement strand
TGACCATAAACTGGTTTGATTTATCAATGTAAATCTTGATCACTGGTAGCTGGTAACTGATAAGTGGTACCCCTATAAAAATTTGATTAAAAAAATCTTCGCCATTTAAAGGAAAAATTTAACCATGCGTCGTTATATCGTTATTTTTTTTGTTTTTTTTGTCATAATCCTGGGATGTGAAAATTCTGCAACAAAAAATATGGATGACATCACAACAGTTTCTACACGCTCTGGTCCACACGAGCCGCCTGTGAACGCTGCCAGCATTGCGCCGGTGGAGGTTGAAAGCGACACTGCTAAATTTCCGGCACCCCCAGCGACCCTTGAGTGTACCTATCCGGATGATCAAAACTCTCCAGCACCGGCATGGATATGCAATCCAAGCCTCATTACTGGCCGCTTTTTGGCGGCTGTGGGTTCGGGCAAAAGTCAAAATGCTTTTCTCCAAAAACAACAATGCTTGGGCTCTGCGCGAACACAGATGGCGCAAATGCTCAGCGTTTTTGTCAAAGTCATGTTCCATGAGTACGCTGAAAGCACCGATAGTCGCCAAGATCAAACATTGGATCAAATGTCTAAAGCGGTTACTGAGCAGCTTACTCAAGCAACCCTTGTGGGTACTCATTTGAAAAAATCAGTAACCAGTCCAAAAGGGACATACTATTGCTTAGTAAGTACAGAAAAAGAACAACATCAAGTGATTGCGAATGCTGCGACAGAAACAGCGATAAGCAGTCAGGGCAAAGAGTGGGCGCTTTGGCAAACGTTTCAGGATGACTTGCCCATTGATGAAATGAGCAAAAAGATAACTGATTGTAGCTATCCAGATGATCCAAAGTCACTGGCACCGGCATGGATATGTAACCCAAGCATAGTCACTGGCGAACTTTTGGGGGCAGTCGGTTCGGGCAAAAACAATAACGTTTTTCTGCAAAAACAACGATGCTTGGGTGCGGCGCGCGTCAAACTGGCGCAGTTGTTAGAAACCAAGCAATATGCAAAATATGGATTTACTGGGCAACATATAAAAGTCATCCTCGAAGATTCAAAAGCATTCAGATGGATTACTAGCCCAAAGGGTATGAGCTATTGTTTGGTGGGCATGCCAAAAGACAAATGGCAAAAAGTTGTTGTGGATGCTGCGCAGGGGCTTTAAAATTTTTTGCCCCCACTTGACGATTTGTGTTACTATGTTAGATTTTTCACAACGATGAACGAATTTCAACCAAAACTTTCCTTAGGACCTGTTTTGTATTATTGGTCACGTGACATGCTGTTTGAGTTTTATGAAAGCATGGCAGAGACACCTGTTGACATTATTTATTTGGGAGAAACCGTCTGCTCTAAACGTAAATCCCTGCGTACTGATGATTGGTTGGCGCTGGCAGAGCGCTTGGCAGCAAAGGGCAAGGAAGTCGTATTGTCTACACTGGCTTTATTGGAGGCAGAATCGGAGCTCAAAACTTTGCGCCGTCTTTGTAACAATGGGCAATTTCTAGTAGAAGCCAATGATATGGCAGCGGTGCGATTGTTAGAGGGTACGCCTTTTGTAACAGGTTCAAGTGTTAATATTTATAACGCTCGCGCACTGGCACGATTGGTTGATTTGGGGCTACGTCGTTGGGTGCTGCCAGTCGAATTGTCCCGTAAAACGCTGGCTGATATGCAAGCAAACTGTCCAACCGGTATCGAAACTGAAGTTTTTGTTTATGGGCGCCTGCCTTTGGCTTATTCAGCGCGATGTTTTACAGCACGCGCTCACAACTTGCCCAAAGATGATTGCCAATATCGTTGCTTAGACTACCCGGATGGTTTAACACTTTCTAGCCAAGAAGATAAACCTTTTCTCAGCCTAAACGGTATTCAAACGCAATCTGCTTGTGGCTATAATTTATTGTCAGCCTTGCCTGAGATCAAAACAATGGGAGTCAATGTTTTACGCATCAGCCCACAATCTCGGCATACAGATAAAGTCATTGAAATTTTCCATCGTGGGCTACAAGAACCGAAAAGCGTGTCTGAGGGCATGAATCGCTTGCAACGGTTGATGCCCTTTGGAGGGTGTGATGGGTATTGGTATGGTCAAGCTGGAATGCTGGAACAAGCTAAAACAATGGCTGTGAATTTGGATTAGGTAAGGTTTACCGCATTTTGGAGTCCAAAGCAGCGCTTTGGGCGTCTCCAAAATGCCTGAAAATTTTTGGTTAACACCCAGGAGCCGCCATGTCTATAAATTCCAGAACGATTGCAAAAATATTACGGGAGCATTTTACAGGTAATACGCCTATTATTAAAAAAGGTTTTGAACACACAGCATTTATTTCATCTATCAAACAACAGTTAAAAAAAATAAATGACGTTGAGCTATCGTCTTATTCTTCTCACGATTCTGAACGAAAGTGTCTTTTTTCGGTAATGGGTGAATTTTCCAAATATGGCGATTCCTTTACAATTGAATTTAATCAAGCAAATGAATTGATCATAGATAATTACAGCAACAACGCCAAAATTTATAAAATTGAGCAAATTTATACTTTTATTGAAAAATTGAAATTGGAGCATGAAAATATAAAAGTGCGGCGATTAAAAACCGAAAAAATTAACAAGCTCAAACAACATGCCATTGTTGCTAAAATTAATGAGATTGCTCAAGAAGATCAATTTGATTTTTATACTCTAGAATACAAAACAAAAGTGAAACTTATGGTAACTGTTGAAGGTGGTAAAGTGTTAGAAGTCGATATTCCTTATGGCAAGTTTCAGGATATTTTAAAAGATTTGCGTTCCTTTATTATGACAGTCAGAGAGTTACAAAAATCTGGCATTACTTTTAAATTAAAATAGGCATAAGGTAACTCAGGGATAAATAACGGAAAGCGATTACTTTTAAAAAAGGATAAGTCTTGCGCCACCTCATCGGTGGAAGTAATCGCTTTCCTCAATGAATGGGTTTTAGAAATAGGATGCGTAACATCAATTATTAATTGATGTTACGCATTTTTGTTCCAAAACCATAAATAACTACAAGGATTAC
>CAYFOB010000579.1:0-3039 GCA_964344525.1 uncultured Thiomargarita sp. | reverse complement strand
TAAAGGACAGTCTAAGTGCGCGGTTGATTTTCTTAACGTCACGCTTGGTTATCTCACCTCGTTTCTTGTTGACTAATGGCTGAATTTTTTGAAGTCCGCCAATAAAATTTTTAACCGTGCGACTGTTTTGAAATTCAGGGGTCGCATTTTTCGTAAAGTGGGCAATAAAATAGTCAACCAATCGTCCCCATCTAAACAAGTCCAATTGTTCACGGCTTGGGTTTCTATAGCTTGCCACTGTACGGGCACCCAAATAGAACGCTTTGAAATAACCTGCGGCAAGTACAAGGGCACCGGCATCACGTATTGACGGATTATTGTCCTTTTCGATCTGAGGCACAATTTGGTTGATTAAATCATCCATTTTTTTGCGTAACGCCTTCCCTCTCAACCGACCCGTTTCCAATTGATCCTTCATGGTTTGTATTTCAGCCTTGATGCTTGTTGGCAGTTCCAAAGAAACCAAGGCATTATAGGCTTGTTGTATGATGGCTTTTGAAGGGGGCGTGTTACCATCACCGCTATCCAAAACCACAAAGGCAATATCCGACAATGTTTTGCCCACTTCAAAAGCGCGTTGTGGTAGTTCCATTGCCGCATAAGCTTTTGACTGCACACGGATCAATTTGCCCCATTTGCCAGTGATACCAACATATTTGGCATTTTGATGGATTTCATTGATCGAAGGCAAATAGAGCTTAGCTTGTTGTATCTCTTGTGGGTTGATCGTAAATGCCCACGCGACCCCGCTAAGCGACATAATGAGAGAGAATGTTAATAGTTGTTTCATTGTTTCTCCTTAAAAGTTTTTACCGATAACGCCGCACAAAAGTAAACCAACACAACCCAAACGTAACAACCGTTATCAGTAATAAAAAAAACCAGGCAGTTTTACTATGCTGTGGTCTAAAAAATTTGAGACGTGAATCAATCCTCATCGCATCATCCAATATCATTTTTTCAACCGCCGTTAAATTTGTGCTTGTACCTCGCACAATTTTCTTAACCGCTTCTGAATAAAAGCCATTTTCACCAAAAAAATATTTTCCGCCTTCTTCTAAAAAACGCGCTGGCAGTTTGTGTTCTAGCAAAAGTGCAGGAATAGGCACCTCTCCTTCAAAGTCTTCAGGATTTAATTCTTTCTGTTCTAGTGCATCAAAATATTCAGATAACACATCAATATATTCCGCATCCAAAACATCAGGCGGTAGCGCATCTGTTGCATAATACAAAGATTGATACCAATAACGCGCAATATCAGGATGTTTGTTGACAATGTCAGGCGGTTCTTTTTTATTCCAGTTCTTTTCTAAAAAAGCAAGATAAGCACTTGGATCCAATGATCTAAGACTCAAAGCCCCTGTGCCTATAAAAGAACCGCTTCTAAATTCCGTTTGTTCATCATGTTCAACCTGATAACGTGGCATTGAAACATTGAGTTCATGCTCAAACAAAAGCGCCCCTGCTTCAAATCCCCAACGACTCACCATCAAATCTGCCAGCGCATGTACCATTGGACTCATACCAATGACAGGCTTAATAATGCTACCTCCTAATAAAATTTGAATAATCAATAAAAATGGCAACACTGCATTGGCAGCAGCGCGCGTTCTAAAAAATGTTGACACAAACATGGACACCGCTATGGCAGCAATCGCAGTCAACCAAAGTAAAAGTACAAATTTCACAAACAGGCTTGGCATCAGTGCCGAAAAAAAACTGATCGACTCTGATTGCGCCACCACCAGCCCCATTTCATAAGGACTAAACAAGGCGGGCAATACAATAAAAATAATGTGAAATGTTAGCGAAAATAAAAACACCTGCCCAAAGGTTATAATGGATAAAGCGATAAATAGAGAAATAATAAAATCAAAGCTATTCAAAAAGCTTAATCGCTCCTGTTGATATAAAACCATTGCGCTAGGAATTTCAACGATGGCTTTAGAAGTCCCAAACCAAACAGCAGTCAGTACCACCAAAAAAACAATAATACTCACCGTGTCAGAAGTTAGATAATCTCGCAAAGGCTGAGAAAACGTGCCGGAACCCACCGTGACAATCGTTTGAAAAACTAAAAAAAACGCCAGGGCAAGAATGGGTGCTTGCAAAAAAGTGATACTCAAATCCATCTTGTCTCGATAAAATGAGAGCAAACGACGGTGAACTAATTTGAGTATGCGCTTTGAACGATAAATGGGCGCGTTATTTGTCATCACTGGTTTTATCCTCAGAAGCTTCTATAAATTGTTGATAATAGGGAGACATTTTATAGATTTCATTCCACTTATCAGGCGAAGTGCGACGTTCTCCTGTCGGTAATTTTTTCTCAAGCACATCAAATATAATTTTTGGTGACTTATAAGCAGAATGTTCTCGTCTGGCAAAATATGGAATCGCCTCCTGAGCAGGTCCATAGTAGGCAACAAATCCACCCACATCTAGCACCAACAAAGTATCCATTAAATCAAAGGCTTCAATATCAGGCGAATGAATCGTGAGCATAACCCCCTTACCATTGTCTGCAATTTGCCGTAAACGTTGAAGAATATTATCCGTATCCAAAGAAGAAAGCCCCGAACACACTTCGTCTGCCAATAAAAAAGTGGGCTCCAACATCAACTCCAAGGCAAGATTAACCCTTTTGCGCTGTCCACCAGAAATCTTAGAACAATAACTATTTCGTTGTTTTTCTAAATTCATTGCCTTTAACAGTTCATCGACTTTTTGCTCAATCGCCTCTGGCGTCCAATCTGAAGGCAGACGCAAAGTGGCAGCAAAACGTAAATTTTCAGCCACCGTCAATTCTGGTATCACCACATCATCTTGTGGCACAAAGCCAATTTCTTTTAAAATATCTTTATTTTTTTTCGTATCAATACCCGCTAAAGTAATCATGCCTGATTTAATCGGGATAATTGCGCGTATTGCTTTAAGTAAAGTCGATTTACCAGCCCCACTTGGACCAATAATGCCCATAAATTCGCCTGCTTTAATGCTTAAAGAACAATCATGAATCAAATGCTCCTGCTTATTTCT
>CAYFOB010000578.1:380-3051 GCA_964344525.1 uncultured Thiomargarita sp. | reverse complement strand
TTTTCTCGTTCCCAAGCTCCTGCTTGGGAATGCATTCCTCGAAGCTCTGCTTCGAAGATTTTATTCTGATATAAAGCAATTGCTTGAGAAAATGATTGAAACTAATTATTTTTATCCTATATGCATACATTTTATTCTTTTGCTGAAGATGGTCAGGAAAAAATATTTCAGCGCAATAACCCAAATGATCTTCTGGAATTTCTCTTGCAGATTGGCGCTCAACATGTTGAGCTTTTTGGCAAACAAGTATTTCCCTTTGATCCTGTCGCACTTTTACGAACCGAAGGTTTGCCAGATATGATTAATCTAAAGCGCTCTCAAAATTTTTATAGCCTGACGTATACAGAGAAAACTTCTCAACCAGACCCAACACAAGTAGAAGCCTTAAAGGAACGCATTTTAAAAAGCGATGCTATTTTAAAAAAGAATGATTTTAAATTTAAAAGCCTTCAGGAAGATTTGACACGTCTTCCTAAGAATGAAAGCATCGATGCTTTATTTTGGTTAGCGCCATGGCTCTACGATTTTGGGACAGGAGAATTGATAGGTGGAGAAAATATTGCTCAAAAAATTTCTCAAGCAGACGCTTTTGATTTTGAGAATGCTTATTATGATATTTTTCTCAATCATCTTCAGCCTCTCATTGCGGATCATCTTGCTTCAGGTTTTAAACGTGAAAGATTGAATCGTTTTGTCAACCACCTTGATCAATATAGAATCACTTATATCAATTCTGACGGAAGAGAAACGCCTATAAAAATTGGTTTAAAAGAGGAATCCCCATGGGTCAGCATAAATCGTTCAATGTGGGGTGCAGATTGTGCCAGCAGTAGCGTTGCTTATTATGCCTTATCAAAAGAGGTGAAGACATTTTCTGTTCGCAAGAATGCCCATCCTGAAGGTCAGGTTTTGGGATACCTATTTGTCGTTGAAGTTAGCCATGGTGAAAAAAAGCGACCTTATATTTTAACAATCAATGTCAGAAAAAGCCCAGAAACGGTGAAAACTTTTGTTCAAGCGGTGGGCGCCATTTATGGCGTTTCTGAAATCATTTTACCTGACTTTGAAAAAAATCCCTATATGGTTAATACAGAAACGATGCGAGAGGGAATGCGTTTTGAAAAAAATGTTCAATTGGTCAACGTTGCATTTAGCCAGGATTGGTTAAATTGGGAAAGTTTTATAAGAGAACATCCGGGACGTTATAAGGATTATTATTGTAGTGAACAGATTCAAAAAGCATGGCTTGTAAAACTTTCTGCCTTTCCTTATCAGTTGGATAAAAAACGGGTTCCAATTTATAAAACCAATCCTGATAAGCTTTCATCATTAGCGCGTGCCTTAATTGCACATAAGTTTAAACATTTTTTTAAAAAACCTTTTGATCGTACATTTTTACGACAACATTTAAGTCTTCAAGAAGAAGATTTGCAGATGAGCGAAGAATTTTATGATTTTATTCTGGATTTTGAAGAGGAAGATCGTTACATTAGTCAACAATTTTCAGTTGAAACTTATCGAAAAATGATAAAAAGATTTGGATTTTTTGTTCATGAAATCAGTGGCTATATGGACTATCTGCCTGCAGCTACCTTTCTATTGCATCTTTATAACCAAATGAATGATATTGAAAAAAGCAGGGTTATAAAACAAATCAAACATTTGATTAAGCGTTTAAAAAACAATTTAAATAATCCTTTATTAGAAATGAATTATGAAGAGGAAAATTATCATAGTTTTTTGATAAGATCTTTAGAATATTTTTGTCTTGGAAATCATGTTGTTCATCAAGATTATTTCGATCTTCTACATAGCATAACTCTCCATCTTCCACTTGAAATGGTTGCATTTTATGCCAAACGAGTTGATGAGAGATCTCTTTATGCAGCGGCACAATATGGGTATTTAGCTGCTTTAGAGAAATTGATTGAGAAAAATGAAGTCGATCTTCATAAAGAAAATGATCGGGTTTTGCGCCTTGCAGTGGAAAATGGTCATTTGCCTATTACGGAATTTTTAATACGCAGGGGAATGAATATTCACGCCAGAGATAATTCACTACTTCGTTCAGCCGCAAAGAATGGACATAAAACGATTGTAGAATTTTTGATTCTTAAGGGCGCCAATATCCATGCCAGAGATGATGAAGCGTTGCGTTTAGCCGCTCAACATGGACATTTAGCCCTTGTAAAGCTTTTGGAAAAGAATGGTGCAAATGTCCATGCTCGCAATGATGAGGCGTTGCGTTTAGCCGCGCGTCGAGGATTTTTATCGGTTGTGGAATTTTTAGTTGATAAAGGAGTTCCTGTACATGAACATGCTTTTCGGTTGGCAGCTGAACATGGGCATTTGATGATTGTCAAGTTCTTTTTCCAAAAGACAATGTCTATCAATGATCAGCTCCTGCAAGTGGTTGCTGAAAAAAGTGATATAGCTATGATGGATTTTTTAATTGATCAAGGTGCAAATATTCATGCGCATGATGATAGACTCCTATCTTTTGCAATAAATCAAAATAATATTAATTTAATAAAATTGCTTATTGAAAAAGAGACGAATCTGAAAACATTTCGTTCCGATTTGATGGAATCCGTTTTTAACAAAATGCTCAAAATACATGAATTTGCTTGGGTTCAAAAAACACAATTAAGACTGGCTTATGATTACAAAC
>CAYFOB010000578.1:0-243 GCA_964344525.1 uncultured Thiomargarita sp. | reverse complement strand
GAAGAATTAAAAAAAATTATGGCGGTTTATGCCGAAACTGGTTCGTGTGAGGTATTACAATAACTACATGGAACTTTTGTTCCTACAGGAGCAAAGCGTTGCTTGGAACGAAAAAAAAAACGTTGAATTTGTTTTCGTTCCAAGCGTTGCGAAGCTCCTTGTGAACGAAATTGCATAACATCAATTAATTAACTGATGTTACGCAATCTATTTCTAAAACCCATGAATAACTACACGGATTAC
>CAYFOB010000577.1:1423-3054 GCA_964344525.1 uncultured Thiomargarita sp. | reverse complement strand
ATCACTTCATTAATGGGGGTTATCCTTTATTAAAAGTAATCCGTGTAGTTATTCCTCGTATTCTTGGTTAAAGAACAATCACGCTTTAAATCTCTTGATATGAAATATATTTCATAGTAATATAGCACTGACTATTAAATACATTTCATACTAAAAGCGATATAATGACACCGATATTATCTAAATTATCTAAAAGATTCTTATCAAAAAAATCTTTATCTTTTAAGAGGTTTCTATTTAATGAGATAGATTTTAAAGCACCAATTATTGGTATTAAAGGTGGGCGAGGTTCTGGGAAAACCACTCTTTTACATCAATATGCTAAAAGTACCAAATATAAACCCTCTAAAATTCTTTATATTTCTTGTGATCATCCGGCTATGATTGGAGAACCGCTTTATAAAATAGCCGACGAATTTTCGGCTTATGGTGGTAAACTATTGATTTTAGATGAGATTCATAAAATAAAAAGTTTTGCCTCACACATTAAAGCCATGTATGATTTTACGGAATTACAAGTGATTTTTTCCGGTTCTTCTGCTATGAAGATAGAGCATGAATTAGGTGACTTGTCTAGGAGAGCTTTAGTTTATGATATGCCAGTTCTTTCATTTCGCGAATTTTTAGCCATTAAAAATATTGCACATTTGCCATTTTATACATTTGAAACAATTATTTCAAATCATGAAGATATCGTTGTCGATATTCTTAGTCAAATTAAACCATTGGAATGGTTTGGTGACTATTTAGGATCAGGTGCTTATCCTTTTTTTAAAGAAAGTCTCTCTGGATATGGTAATAGATTATTAGAAGTCGTCAATATGACTATAGATAGTGATTTAGCATCACTGTTTAATATTCAAACTGATAAACTTGATACGCTCAAAAAAGTGCTTTATATGCTTTGTTGTACTTCACCTTATGAAATTAATAAATCTAAGTTGTCAGGAGAAACTGGAGTCGCATGGGCAACACTATCCAAGTATATAACTTATATGGATAAGGGTAGCTTAGTTCATGTTATACGAGGTAGTAAAGGACATAAAACTTTACAAACGCCAAATAAAATTTTACTTGATAACCCTAACCTATTTTCTATACTTTGTGCTAAACCAGATAGAGGGGCAATTAGAGAAAGTTTTTTGGTTTCTCAGCTTCGACAAAAACATCACCTTCACTATCACCATCAAGGTGATTTTTTGATTGATGAGAAAGTCATTATAGAAGTGGGTGGACAATCAAAAGATATGAAGCAGATAAAAGATTTAAAAAATGCTTATCTTGCCATTGATAATACTGAATCTGGTTACAAGAATGTCATTCCATTGTGGTTGTTTGGTTTTTTGTATTAGAGCTGTTCTCACCATAACCCGATTGATGCCCAAAAAGAAAAACACATAACAATTTTTTGACAAAAACGGCAAAGCGTCACCTAACCAATATGAACACTCTCAATTTACCCCTTTTTACTCAATTATTGTCCAAAAAAGGCATTGCGCCTGTAGAACTGTTTCCTGATAATCCTTGTTTAATGTTTTCAACATTGCCAAATATTGAAGATCGTGCCAAAATTCGTTTTATGTTAGGTTCACACATTCACTTTAAACGGGGACAGGATGATCATGTTGCTA
>CAYFOB010000577.1:0-1413 GCA_964344525.1 uncultured Thiomargarita sp. | reverse complement strand
CGTTTGATAAAGCATTGGCGTGCCAAATTGGCACCAGAGCTAGATGGTGCTGGTGAAATTGGTGCTAATGAATTGGATAAGGAATATCTGACTGATTTAAGTTCTGATGCGCCTGTTATTCGTATGGTTAATCACCTCATGGAGCGGGCTTTAGATTTAAGTGCCAGTGATATTCATTTTGAGCCAGAGGAAAAATCTTTAAAAGTACGTTGCCGGGTTGACGGGGTGATGGTTGAGATTGAACATTTGCCAGCTTCAGTGCAACCGTCTGTTTCTTCTCGTGTTAAGTTGATGGCGCGTTTGGATATTGGCGAAAAACGTTTGCCACAAGATGGGCGCATTCAATATCAGATGGGTGATCGCGCTTTAGATATGCGTGTTTCTACCCTACCCGGCGTACATGGAGAATCTATCGTATTGCGTATTTTAGATCGTGGTGATGTCCATGTGAGTTTAGATAAATTAGGTATGCCACCCGACATTCTTAAGCCCTATTCACAAATTATTCAGCAACCACATGGCATTGTACTCGTCACAGGACCCACCGGCAGTGGCAAAACCACGACTTTGTATGGGACATTGGAAAAAATTAACACAGGCACGCAAAAAACCATCACCGTCGAAGATCCTGTCGAATATCAGCTTGAAGGAATTACCCAAATTCACGTCAATTCCAAAATTGGTTTAAATTTTGCGGCGGGATTACGTTCCATTGTGCGGCAAGATCCTGATATCATCATGGTGGGCGAAATTCGTGATCATGAAACGGCTGAAATTGCAATTGAATCCGCCTTAACTGGGCACTTAGTTTTTTCCACTTTACACACGAATGATGCAGCCAGTGCCATCACTCGTTTGCAAGATATGGGAATAGACACCTATCTCATCAGCTCCAGTGTGATAGCGGTGATGGCGCAACGTTTAGTCCGCAAAGTTTGTGAACATTGTGCGGAATACGTACCACTCAGCGAAGAAGAAGCCGAATTATTGGGCATTAGCCAAGAAACCTGTCCTCAAGTCAGACGCGGCAAAGGGTGTGAGCGTTGTGCCAATACGGGTTATCGAGGACGTTTAGGCTTATATGAATTACTCCAAGTTTCAGATAATATTCGCCATGTCATCGGAAGTGGCGGTGATGCGAACCAGATTCGTCACCAAGCAATTAATGAAGGACTACGAACATTACGGAAAGATGCCTTGGAAAAACTTTATCAGGGTATTACAACGCCAGAAGAAATTGTGCGGGTGACGCGGGCTGTTTAAAAGTCGCAAAGCGTTGCTTTGCAACGCTTTGCGACTTTTAGTCGAGCAGGAATGAAACGCCATCTAACACCCCACAATATGAATTGTTTTCCCAACTAGTGCAGGATGGCGGAAATTTCCAGGCCACCTACACTCGAAGCAGAGCTTCGA
>CAYFOB010000576.1:0-3056 GCA_964344525.1 uncultured Thiomargarita sp. | reverse complement strand
CTTGAATATTGAGGGTTATACCAAATCCTTGTAGTTATTTTTTGGAGATCAACATTATGGATGCTATCCAATACATCTCAGATGAATACGGCAATCCCACCGGCGTGATTGTCCCCATAATACTTTGGCGAAAAATAACCTCTGAATATGAGGTACCAAATCACCAAACAGTCAGTTTATCTGATCAGGATATTGAGCATCAAACACTGACATTATCTGATCAGGATAGAGATGTTTTTTTGGCAGAATTGGAATCTCCCTCGTTGCCTAACGCGGCATTATCCCTTCTTAAAAGTAATCCTTGTAGTTATTTAAATGTCGGCTAAAAAATGTTTTTTTTGAATTTCAGGAGCTCTTGAACAATGGCTTTTTTCGGTGTTACAAAAGAACTAATTGCCTCAACTTTTCCTATTGAAAACGCAGAGGCCATAGAAGGTGCAACTTTGGAAGGCTCTACGTTTGAATTTGTCATCAAAAAAGGACAATTCAAAAAAGGCGATACTGTCTTATACTTTCCTATTGACTCACTCATACCCGAATGGGTACTTGAAAAACTCGGCTTAGTTGGTAGACTAAGCGGCAAGGACAAAAATCGAGTTAAAACAGTCAGATTGCGAGGACAAATTTCTCAAGGCATTGTGGCAGAATTAGATTTGTTGGAAGGTATGCCCAATGCGCCTTTGGATAAAGAAACGATCACAGAATTTCTCGGCGTTGAAAAATACGAACCACCCGCCATTCCGTGTCAAAATGCTAATCTCATCAGATTACCTATCGGCTTATCTGCCTACGACATTGAGGGGGCGGATAGATATGTTGAAGTGGCCAAAATCCTCATGCCACAACCTGTAGAAATTACCGAAAAAATAGAAGGACAAAACTTTTCCGTCACTTATTCCGCCTTGGACAGTAAAATTTATGTGAATCAACGTAACTTTTCCATTCAACCCATTGAAGGCGAACTCCATGAATTTTGGAAAGTAGCAGATAAAAAGGGTATTCTCGAATTTGTTCAAACCTTGAAGGCGGAATATCCAGACAAAAATATAACTGTTTATGGTGAATTTATTGGTCCTCGCATTCAATCCAACATCTACAAATTAAAAGACTTTGATGTTAAATTGTTTGATATTAAAATTGACCAAGAATGGCTGCCCCCTGAAAATCGCCAATCAATCATCGAAAAACATTTTGGTCGCTTGGATATTCACGTTCCTATTTTAGCCACAAATGTTATTTTAAAACAATGGCTTGGTGGCAAAAGTTTGGTAGACGCATCACATGGCATTTCTTTGTTGCATAAAACAACCAGAGAGGGTATCGTCATCAAACCGATGACAGAATCTCGACATGACCAGATTGGGCGGTTAATTATAAAGCAACGTGATCCGATTTATCTCTCAAAAACGAATAATTGATCAACGCTCGTCATAAACCAACTTTTTTAAGAATTTGTTTAACTTTCAAAAAGCGATGTTCAATTTTGCTAGCAGTACTGGTTGAAGTGCTAATCGCAGACAAAAATTCGTTATCATTAAACATCATTTCTCGAGCAGCTTTGATAATAGCAGATCTAAAGGGTTTAAGAGTTTGCCAATGATAATCAGCCAGCGCATTTCCCCAGGTTTCAAAAAGTGCGCGGTTGATAGGATATGATTTTTCGCTATCTATTGGCCATTTTCTGAAGGCATGGCTACCAAATATCTTACGCGCATTGTCCATAGCACGCTCAAAATCATAAGCCAATTTTTCGAGCGCCTCGTCACTGACTTCAGTGTCTATTTTTCGAGTCATTTCAGTCAGAAAAGCATTCATCGTTTGATGAGGCGCGTAATCTTTTTCTATGCTCTCAATCAAGCGAAATGCACAAAAGCGTAAAATGACTTCACGATCCACCATTCGGATATGATCATGTAAACCACTCTTTGTGGCTTCATTGAATGCCTTGAGATTAGCAAGTCTCTTTAAAAAATTTCGTGAACGTTGTTTGCTCATACAATGACGAATTTCTTGGGCATTTAGAGGACTGCCACCAGTATTAATTCTTTTAAAAACATCAAATTTCACTTTATCAGGTGTTTGTGGATCAACAATATTAGCCATAATTTGGGTGGTATAAAGACGCCTAGACCATCGTGTACCCATAATTTCTTCAAAAGATTTACCACCCACTTCATTTTGAAGATATTCAAGTTTGTCCAATTTATAAAAACGCTTTTCCTTTGACGTGCCTGTTACAAAATCGTAGATTGCAGTCAACCTCTGGAGTCCATCCACAACGAACATTTTTCCTTCTTCATCAGCAGAAAAGTAGAAGGCAGGCAATGGAATCCGCAACAAAATGGATTCAATCAATCTCGATTTTTGACCACGAGTCCAAACACTACGCCGTTGAAAATCTGGGGCGAGTTCCAAATCTCTATCATTAATCATATCAAGGATATTTCTAAGCGAAAAAGCTTTAACCTCAACACGAATCAAATTCGGATCCCATGGAATTGAGGGAACATCCTCTTCTCCATTTTCAAGTATTTCAAGTTCTACCCCAGTTTTTTTATAGCCTTCTACTTCTTCAATAATCTCTCCATGTTTTGGATGCATAGTTATTAGCTCATCATAGTTGTTTAAATTCAAATTCCAAAACCATAACGGAAAGCAATTACTTATGAAAGGCTTGTTACGTTCCCAGCTTGCCTGATTTAATGCGCATTTATTTTTCCAAATAAGTATAACCTACCAATCCCGCTTCCAATTCGCGCAAATACGATTGTCGTTGTTTTGCAGTCAAATCAGCCGCTTGCAAGCGCTTACGATAAGTATTTCGCAAAAATCCTATATCAAAATTGACATAATTTAACATGGTTTGTACCGTATCGCCTTCAAGGGGGGCAACTAATTCATAACTGCCATCGGCTTTGATATGAACATTAACAGAATAAGTATCTCCAAATAAATTGTGCATATCACCTAAAATTTCTTGATAAGCGCCCACTAAAAAAATGCCTAATACTCGATGTTCAAGTTAGTAAATAAAAATATTATTAAGTACTAATATA
>CAYFOB010000575.1:0-3070 GCA_964344525.1 uncultured Thiomargarita sp. | reverse complement strand
GATTTACCCGGGCATGGGCGCAGTTCAATGTGCGAATATAGCTTGCCCATTCTTACTGATAAATTAGCCGCTCATTTGCCTAAGGAGGCGGTGTGGATAGGTTGGTCGTTGGGGGGGCTGTTGGCAATGGCGATGGCAATTAGGCAACCGGCTTATGTCAAAAAGCTGGCCTTAGTAGGCAGCTCGCCCCGCTTTATCACCGCCGAAAATTGGCCGCATGCAATGGCACCATCGGTGTTACAACAGTTTGCCCAACAATTACAAAGCAACACGCTGGGTACTTTACAACGCTTTTTGGCTTTGCAAGTGAAAGGCAGTGAAACCGCCCGTCAGCAGCTCCGCATCCTAAGTACATTCATAAAAAAAACAGATACACCTCAACCAGAGGCGTTGCAAGCCGGATTACAATTATTACAAAACACCGATTTACGCCCCAAATTAGCCCAAATTCATTGCCCTGCCTTATTATTTTTAGGTGGGCACGATACACTTGTCCCTGTCGATGTGGGAAAAGATTGTCAAGCATGGTGGACAAAATTGCAAACCGTTTGCATCAAACCAGCAGCGCATGTTCCGTTTTTATCTCACCCTGATATTTTTATGCACTTATTAAAAGGTTTTTTGAATGAGCCCTGAATATTTGGATAAACGCAAAGTTTCTCAATCGTTTGATCGCGCAGCACCCACTTATGAGCAGTGGGCTGATTTACAAAAAATTGTTGGAGATGATCTATTGGAACGTTTGGAATGGTTGAAAATGGATCCACGACACATTTTGGACATCGGCGCTGGGGTTGGTCGATTAACCCGCGGTTTGAGTGAACAATATAAACAGGCTCATGTCTATGCTGTTGATATTGCCCCAAAAATGATGAAACAAGCCCATCAACTAGCTTCTAGTCAACAATATTATATATGCGCCGATGCGGCACAATTACCCTTTGCCAATAAGAGTATTGATTTATTGCTATCCAATTTCATGTTGCAATGGTGTAATGACATTTCTGCCATTTTTACCGAATTTGCACGAGTATTAAAACCTGAAGGCGCTTTATTTTTTTCCACTTTTGGTCCAGATACCTTAAAAGAATTACGCCAAAGTTGGGCAACAGTTGATAACGCCAGCCATGTCAATCGTTTTCTGGATATGCACACTTATGGCGATGCTTTACTGCAGGCAGGCTTAAGCAATCCGGTGATGGATATCGACAGACACAAAAAAAACTATAGCGATGTTAAATCATTAATGAAAGAGCTCAAATGTATTGGCGCACACAACATCACCGCAGGACGCCCTCGTGGATTAATGGGCAAAAACAAATTCAAAGCGATGTTAGCAGCTTATGAACAATATCGCTCACCAGAAGGCTTGTTGCCAGCCACTTATGAAGTTGTGCATGGGCATGCGTGGGGTAAAACTGATGAAGCGGTGGCGATACCTATTTCTCAGATTGGTCACTATAGTTTTTCAGATAGATAATTTTTCAGGTATTTTGGAGCGGCCGCGAAGGGCATGGGTTTCCTTCGCGGCCGCTTCTTCCTCCAAAATGTGCGAAAACTTGTGAACGGGTACTTATTTAAAGTGTGAAATTATTTAGCAACAACGCCTGCAACCGCCTATCACAAAGCTTTTGTAACGGTTCAGGCATACAACCACTTTCTTTCAACATCGAATCAACCTCCGAAGCTGAAAAAGGTTGAGGAGAATGAGCCAATAATTCTCTCGCTTCACTTTCAGTCCATGCCCCAAGGTGCAAAGTATGACCAAAAAGATTGAAAAATGGCGACATTTTTTCACAATCTTCAGGTGGCTTCAAAGCTGTCACAACAAAACTCAATTTCCCATAACTTCCCAAAGAGCACAGATTTTGCCAAAACGTTGCAGAAAAAGCTGGTGCTGCAATGCCTGCCTCAATATTATCCATTAACATCACCGTTGGTTTAGTGGAGACTTGTCTCAATATGCTTGAGAAATAAGCCATATCGCAAGATTGTGGCACCTCTAGCTCCAATTGTTGCAAAACATCCTTGACCAACGTCTCTGGTTGAGACATATTCGCATCTTGAAAATCCACCAAAGCAAATTGAAAATTGCGTGGCAACCAATTTTCGGGCCAACCTTTGGGTTGATCAGCACGCAAATAAGTTGCTTGAGTAATGTTATTGAGATAATTTATCAATGACGTTTTACCACTGCGCTTTTCTCCAAGAATCATTATCGACTCTGGCACAGTTTTATCCCAAGCCCAAAAAATTTGCCTCAACACATTTTCCCGCCCAAAAAATTGATAGGGCTGAATAACAGGTACACTCACCACCGGTATAGGAGAAGATTCAGGTTTAGCGCTCTCTTTTAAAAATCCAGCCGCCCTTAAAAAATCAGCCCGTTGTTTTGTGGAGAGCTTTAATACTTCAGCACACTTATGGGTTTTGTCACAGGAAGGCTGCCGAATATTGCCTTTTCGCCAATTGTATATCGTCATTTTGCTCACACCAAGTTGCTCAGCCAACTCTTCATCAGTCAAGCCGACGATTTTCATGTATTCTTTAAGCTGTTGTGCAAATTCTTTTATAGAATCAGTCATAATTTTAATAATTTTATAGAATTTTATATCAATTTTATTTTGATTTTCTTAGGTTTTATTGCAAAACGATGATTTTATAATTTTTATAAAATTTTATGCGTTTTTAGCTTTGATTTTATTATGATTTTATAATCAATAGGCTGCAAAATATTATATGAGTTTTATCAAATTTTATGAAGGGTTTATTGGATTTTTTAGAGGCTGTTCAAAAAATAACTACAAGGATTATATTTAAGAAGGGATAAACCGAAATCTTATAAGGTTTTGACTTCTTAACTGATGTTACGCAAGCTTCTTTTTCTTTAACTACAAGGATTGCATGATTGCCGCGGATAAACCAGATAGATTTTTAATGGTTTTGACTTATCCGCGGCAATCATGCAATCCTTGTAGTTAAAATGGGTTGAAAATGGATGCGTAACATCAATTCTTAACTGATGTTACGCACTCTCGTTCCCAAGCTCCTGCTTGGGAATGCCTGTGGC
>CAYFOB010000574.1:0-3074 GCA_964344525.1 uncultured Thiomargarita sp. | reverse complement strand
GGATAAGTCTTGCGCCACTTCATCGGTGGGGTTTATCCTTTATTAAAAGTAATCCTTGTAGTTAGTCATGGGTTTTATTAAAGATTGTGGCTTGTTTTTATCCTTTATTATTAATAATCCTTGTAGTTCTATAAAATTCTATTATAGAATTTGTTGTATCTCAGGCAATCGGGAAACGCTATAGAAATAGGCTTTATGAAATCATAAAAATCACAGTTCAAATTGACAGCACGAATCGCTTTATATTTATTTAAAGGGCTAAAGATGAAAAAATGTCAAATAAGCACTATTTGTAGCATTATTTGGTGGCGACGATTGATACCATTTTTCATCAAAAAATAACCATTAATCGGCGGTTATATGCATAATCGTTATTTTATAGCTATACTAAGAACATTATTTCAAGTTAAAAACAAGAAAAATATCACTATGACTACGGATTTATAAGCCTTACAATAAATAATTGTATATAAAATAAGGGTTTTACGGATCGATGCTAAAAAATGAATTTAATACTATGAAAATAATTATTAACAGAATTATGAGCATTATTGCTTTTGCGCTTTGTTTATCCCTGCCCGTTTGGAGTATCACCGATTATGAAATTGTTCAAGGTTTGGAGGCTTTGGGAGACTGGGAGGCGGCATATCCTTTAGCCTACCAATTAGCGCAAAACCAAAACACTTACAAAGCATGGCGTGATGTTGCCAGCAAATATGTTCAGTTTGACACTAACAATAGGGCATACCTGCAAGCGTGGCAACATGCTTACACACTTAATCAAAAATCTATTTATCGGGATTTTATAACAATTAGATCACAGTCTCCACTTAACCGTCATGCTATTCATGCGCTATTTAAATTAGTCCAAGCCTCAAAAAATGTTAAAGAATATTTACAGTTTATGGCGGAATTTCCTCATGTTGTAGAGTCTATTGACGCATTGTTAAAAGCGCAAGAAATGGCTTGGGAGCGGGCAAAAATTGTCAATGATCCATTAGTGTTTGATGCATTTGTGATTACTTTTCCCGGCGCTAAACAAATTCCACAAGCGATTGTGCTGGCTTTTCAAGCAGAAAAGCAGATGATTGAAAAAGAATTTAGCACAATCAGGGGTTATGAAATACGTGAGTATATTGCTCGCCGTTTGTTTAATGAAGCGCGTGTTGCAGAAAAACAACAAAATTCGTTGGTTGCAGCTCGTAAATACCGGTTATTGAATTTAGAAATGTTTATCGGTACCAAAGCGTTTACTGAAATGTTGGATAGAGAAGAGCGTTTTACCTATCAAAAAATAATGCAAGCACAACAGGCTGAAATTGCCAATAGCATTAAGGAAATGCGGGAAGCCGTTGTATACACCATTCAAGTTCAAACCCAACATTTGGAAAACGCAATCGTTAATGAATTACAAATTCAAGGGCAACATTTGGAAGAGATTATTGCCGAGCAAAATCGCTTATTGTCAGAACAATTTGACAAGGTTAATAAAAATCTTCAGCAAGGCTATTTGGCTGGCGTTGGTGCGGATGTGGCTGAGTTAGTGCCTTTTGTGGGTACTGGCTTAAAGATCGCTAAAGTTATTGGCAGAGTATCACCTGCTATTACAAGGGCTTTGCTGAATCCTAGTAAACATCAAGTTGTTTTGTTTGAAAATGGTCAAACAGATTTATCAGTGGATAGTTCTTATAATTAACTGATGTACCTTCCCAAGCAAAGTGGCCGCTTTGCTTAAAAGTTAAAATGTGATACCACTCGAATGCGCTTTGCAGGAGGTAATAACATGAAAACGCTCGCTACCTTATTTGCTATCTCATTGTCCGTGCAGACAATGGCTACTCAACAGACTATACCTCAAGCTGGCGAAGGTGCTTTAGCACTGACGACTGATCCTAAGAACGTTGATGTTTATATCAATGGTAAGCTGAAAGCCAACAATACGCCTGTTGCACTTAAATTGCCTGAAGGGAAATATCAAATTGAGATTAGGAAAGCAGGAAAACAGAGTGAGACTTTAGAGGTGCTTATTGTTGATGGCGCTGTCGTTTCTCAAAAAGTGACATTATCCGATTTGTCACCGCCACAGCTACCCATGAGCATCGATCAGATGTTACATCATAAACGCGATGTTTTTGAAACGGAAAAAGAATTTCAAGAGCGTCGACAAAAATTACTAAAGACTTTTAATCAAGGGGTGCAGCAACATGATTCACGTTATCAAGCCGGTGTTGTCTATTTGCAAAAAAATGGTTATGACATTACAACAGGGCAATTTCCTGTGCGTATTGAATGGCAAGCTTGGGCAAAAAAAGAATTTACCTTGCCAGAAAAAGGCCATTTTATCGCAGTGCGTGATGATGCTAAATTACTTTGGGAAGAGGGTGAACCGAAACCGTTATATGTTTACGTCGAGTTGATGGGAAAGAAAGTCAAAGTCAGCAAGCCCGTTTTGATTGGATTGGGCACAGAATGGTTTATCAAGATTAATAGCCGCTTACCAACGGTTTTGCAAACAAATTGGCAACAAGAAAGCATGGAGGTAACTGCCTTCAGCCCCGATCTCAATATTCTGGCATCAGCAACGGGAAAAATCATTAAATTGTGGAAAGTTGACACAGGTAAACAATTACAGACACTCAATGGACATCAAGATAGGGTCTCTTCTCTCGCTTTTAGCCCGGATGGTCAAACGTTGGCATCAGGCAGCATGGACAACACAATTAAGTTGTGGAAAGTCAGCAATGGCGAATTAGTCACAACAATGAAAGGGGCTGGATTGTTTTTTAATGATGGACATGAATCTGGTGTGAACTTGGTGGCTTTTAGTCCACCTAACGGAGAATTCATCGTCTCAGGCGGTGTTGATCATACAATGAAAGTGTGGGAATTCAGCACAGGTAAAGTATTACATACTTTGACAGGACATAAGGATGCAGTGACTGCCATTGCACTTACTAGACGTGAGGATGGTATGTTAATTATTGCATCAGGCAGTCAGGATAAATTGATTAAATTGTGGTTTGAGAGGCTGTTTTGGAAAAAATGAAAAGTCTTTTTCAGAAAACGAGAAAGAT
>CAYFOB010000573.1:0-3083 GCA_964344525.1 uncultured Thiomargarita sp. | reverse complement strand
TCTTTCTCGTTTTCTGAAAAAGACTTTTCATTTTTTCCAAAACAGCCTCTTAAAGTAGCCACTCATTCTGGACGTTTTTGGGCGCGTATTGATCGTTTTTCGCTTTTCTCGCCATAGTCTGCCGGTGCCATGATAAGAAATGACAGGTAAAATAACCGGTTTTCCTTGACTGACTTGTTGTGTATGATCTTTTGCAATTTCTATTAACTTTATGGCTTCTTTAACAGTCGTTCTGCCCTCCAAACTCGTCTTGTGGCGTTGCCATTTGATTTGTTTGCCATCAATTTCGCCAATTGTGCTGATAATAACAGGCAATTGAGGTTCTAAGGAATCTCCTATATCTTTCCGCCTGACATCGTTTTTATAAATTGATATTGCTTTTGCTTGAGCAATACCTAACAAATAGGAGCCCACACTCACGGCCAGGGCATCCAAAACGGCTGTTTTACCAGTGCCATTATCGCCAATCAGTACGTTAAATTGAGGATTGAACTGAAATTCTCGTTTTTCAAATCCTCTGAAATTTTTGAGTTGTATGTTATTGATTCGCATTATTTCGCCCGATTTATAATGATCTTCTTAAATGTAGGTGTCAATTTTGATAGCAAAAAGTCTATAGTGGCTATTGAAAGAAAAGCATCAAAAATTTCAGGTAAACCTTCCCATCTAACGACGATACGGCGGTATGATCGAAGAAGCCATGCAAATGTTGAACGTTTTAAGTATAATTGTTGTCGTTAGCGATGCAAAATCAATTCAAGCACCAACTTACTACCAAAATAAGCCAGCATCAATACCACAAAACCGCTGATATTCCAACGTATCGCTGTTTTACCACGCCATCCATAACGCCAATGCCCCCAAAGTAACATTGCAAAAACACTCCATGCTATTATCGATAAAACGGTTTTATGTACCAAATGTTGTGCGAATATATCTTCTAAAAAGATTATGCCACTGATCAGGCTGAGACTGAGCAACACAAATCCCAACGCAATCATTTGAAAAAGTAGGGTTTCCATGACTTGCAGTGGGGGTAATTTTTGCATGACCCAACCAGGGTGCTTGTGATGTAGTTGGTAATCTTGAAGGGCTAAAAATAAGGCTTGTAGCACAGAAATGCTTAATAAGCTATAAGCAACAATCGAAAATAAAATGTGAAGTGTGACTCCGATTTCTTGATCAGGAGATAAAATTCGCTCAGAATGAAAATATCCTTCTAAGCTTATTGTGACAGCTACGAGGGGAAACACGACGATAACGAGGTTTTCAACGGGCTGGCGTGCTAAACTCAACAATAATAACAATGCAATGACCCACGAAATCAAAGAAGCAGCATTAAAAATGCCTAAATTTAAGCCGGATGGGGTTACTAGGTTCTGATATAACAGCAGGGCATGTAAACTCACTGCCAATGCACCTAATAATAATAAAAAGTGTTTACCACCTATTTGATAAATTCGTGATAAAGTGGCGGCAATGTATAAAAAAATCGCAGATAAACTGATGGCAAAGAGATTCACAACTGTATTCCCATAACAGTGAAAATTGTCTGAATCAAAATTGACAGATAATAAGTGATGTTACGCACTCTTGTTCCAAAACCACAAATAACGGAAAGCGATTACTTTTAATACGGGCACCGTCAAAATCACTTCATCTGTGTGGTTTATCCTTTATTAAAAGTAATCCGTGTAGTTATTCAGTTAGTTAATATTCTGAAAATTCTGATTCAGATAAAAAAGTTAGGTAAAAAATTGATTGAAATTTAGCAGACAAGTGAAATGCCGCTAAATTTCTGAGTCAGTTATTATTTCGTCTTGGGCTGATTTTTGGCTTGCTCTAAGGCAATTTCCTTTAAAGCTTGAAAGGAGGTATGGCTTGAACCTCCTTCAATCGCTTTAACAGCCAATTCTTGAGCTTGTTTGAGCGCTGCATCCAGTTGTTTGGAGAGTTTGTCGATTTGAGTTGTTTGGTTAGCGACTTGTTCTTCTAAGGAGCGAATTTTTAATTGAGAAACTTCTTCTTCACCAGCAAACTCTTTGGCAGCAAACTCTGCCTTAATTTTTGCTTGATGACGCGCAATAGCAACACCTTCATCTTTGGCTCTTTTGATAGCCGCTTTCAAGTCATCAGGAAAAACCTCAACCTTGGTTTTATATTCCTGAAACTGTTTTTCACGCTCTGCTAGAGTTCTCTCACGTTCATCCCATGCTTTACGCCGCTTTTCTTCAATTTCATCCAAGGCTTGTTGTTGTTGTTTGTTCTGTTGAGTGTATTCCTCGTCGCTGATGCCACGTTTTAGCGTTAAGTCGTAGCGATATTCCGTATTTTCCCGCTTTTGGGTTTTCTTATCAGAAGTTTCTTGTTCTTGTAAACGTTGTCTAGTTTCTTCTTTTTCGTTTTGCCATGCTTGGTTCTTTTCAAGCCACGCCTTTTCAGAATCTTCGCGCTTTTGCTTCAGTGTGTCTTGGTAATCTTCAGCAGTATCTGTGTACTGTTTAAGTAAATCAGTTAAAGTATCTTCTTCAATATCAAGATGATATAAGCTTGCTAAATGATTGCTTTCAGTTTCTACAGTAGTGCTGACTTCTTTAAGACGCGATGCTTCCACAAGCAAATTGGTGGAAAGTTGGCTTAAAGCCAAATTGAATTTTTCGCCCATTTCTCCCAACCCGTTAATCACTTCTTCCATTGGTGCTTGTGTACCGCTTTGTGCCACTGGCTTAGTTTCCTTTTTAGGGGCTTTAGGCTGTGTTTCTGGCGCTTTGACAGCTTCTACCGGTTTTTGGGGGGTAGGCAGAGTCATTTGTTTAGTTTCTAATGCTTTATAGGCAGCCTCTAATTCTTTGTACGCTTCAAGAATTTCAGGTTTTGTGTTTCTGGAAGATATTTTTTTTACCATTTTTAAATTCCTTGGGGTTAGACAACCTTGTTTCCATGCTTTTGCAGGATTTGGTTTGCAAGCCAGTCCAAGCGGGCGTTTGGAAACAATGGTGCGTCACATAAGTTAAAATGTAAAAAAAAAATTATAACTCGATGTTCAAGTTAGTTAATTAGAATATTATGATATTTTAATAAAA
>CAYFOB010000572.1:0-3088 GCA_964344525.1 uncultured Thiomargarita sp. | reverse complement strand
CCGCGGGAATCTTTATCAATATCAAGCCCACTTTTTTTGACTTTCTTAAAACTGATCCCACTGATATTTTTAAGCAAAACATTGCGCTCCTTTGTTGCCATGCCCATGCCATTCAACGGAGGCCATTCTTTTGCCTCTGATGGATTTTCACCGGTTTTCCACATGCTTGGCAGCAACACATCTAAATAATCTCCCTTTCCAGCAAAAAAGCCATTGGCGACATAAAGATCCAAATCCCCATCATTGTCATAATCAAAAAATTTGCCACCCCAAGCCCAACCCGTGTCACAGGTACCCAGTTCGCGCGATAAATCGGTGAATGAGCCATCTTGGTTGTTAACCCACAACATGTTACATTCATAAAGAAAATCTTCAGTCACATTAGTCACAAAAATGTCCAAATAGCCATCATTATCAATATCACCAAATTCTGCATTCATGCCTTTTTTAGTATCTATCCCAATCGCTTCACGAGAGGCATCAATAAACTTTCCATTGACATTTTTTAAGACTTTATCCGCACCGTAATCATTAGCAACATAAATATCTTGCCAACCGTCATTGTCATAATCAGCATGCCCCACTGCCATTGTCCAACCTGTGTCTGCAACCACTGGATTATCTGTGACTATCGTGAAGGTCCCATCTCCTTCATTCCTAGCAAGGATATTGGTGCCACCATTTCTGGACATTTCCCAACTATCATGCAATATTTTGGTATGTGGCAACTGAAACATGTTTAAATCTGGAAAATAATTGCCAACATAAATGTCCACATCACCATCTTTATCAAAATCAAAGGCAACCGCAGCAAGGGCATTTGAGACTATTTTACTGAGACCACTTTTGTCACTCACATCTATAAAAGTGCCTTTTCCCGTGTTTTCTAATAAAACTTGAGTACCAAACCTGAGAATCAGCAAATCCTCATAACCATCGCCGTTGTAGTCAAAAAAAAGTCCGCCGGCAGAAATTTGATGATCTTTATTAAAGTCTGCCACACCAGCTTCTTGACCCACTTCAGTAAATTTAAAATCGCCTTCATTACGATAAAGATGGTTTAAAGTGCCTTGTCTGGCATTATTGACAAAAATATCTAATAAGCCATCATTATTATAGTCTCCAATAGCCGCTCCCGAGGCGCCCGCAGAGAGCATTTCCATGATATGATCAAGTTTACGATCAAAAATCGGTGGTTTATGGCTGATACGAATACCAGATTCCGCCGTCACATCACTGAATAAGCCTTTGCGTTTTTTTTTTACCGCGCCAGCCTTAACTGGCTCTTTTCCCTTTTCAATAATATAATGGCTATTGGCTGCCAAATCTTTATGCTTGGAAATAGAACCATCAGGCCAAGTGATCATGACTTCATCCACTTTTTTATATCTTTTGATACCAAAATGGGCAACGGTTGAACTTTGAGCCTCAAAGCCACTGGCTGTCATAATTTCTCGAATTTGAGTCATGCGCCTACTTTTGACTTGTACTCGTGCCCCAATTGCTCGAAAATTGTTCTGATCAGATTTGAGCTTAATTGATATCCAATTGTTTTTGGTTGTTGAAGTATTTTGATAGACTTTGACTGGACCATTAACATTGGTAACGATAATATCCATACGACCATCTTGATCAAAATCAGCCACGGCAACACCTCTGGCATCACCTAAATCATCAACGCCGGCTTGTGCGCCAATGGATTTAAAAAAGCCATATTTTTGATGTAAAAGGTAATTTCTCTCATTTGCGCCCATACCATAACCTGTCATGTCAGGCCACCTTGTGGCATCAGACAAATTGTCATTTTCCATAAAAATGAATTCGAGCAAAATTTCCATATATTCCCTTTCACCTTCAGAAACGAAACCATTGGCGACGTAAATATCCAATTTACCATCATTATCTATATCAACAAACTTAGCGCCCCAGCCCCAACCTGTATCACAACTATTGGTTTCTTTTGAGACATCGGTGAAATTAAAATCCCCAAAGTTTTCCCAAAGCATGTTGCATTCATGCAAATAAGGCTCAGTCATGTTAGTGACATAAATATCCAGGAATCCGTCGTTATTGTAGTCACCAAAATCGGCATTCATCCCTTTTTTTGTATCTGTTCCGATACTGTTATCTGACATTATCTGAAATTTACCATTGCCCAAATTTCTGAAAATGTGATCTGTTCCAAAATCGTTCGCATTATAAATGTCTTGCCAACCATCGTTATCTAAATCCCCATGACCAATTGCCATCGTCCAACCCGTATCCTCAAGCCCAACTTCAGCGGTTAAATCAGTAAATGTGCCATTACCGTTATTGCGAAAAAAATAGTTAGGTCCCCCATTTCTAGCGGTTTCCCAAGACTCAAATAAGACATCTGTATCTTTGGTGAGATTAGCGAGATTTTTTTCTGGGAAATAACCCGCGATGTAAAGATCAAGATCATCATCTTTATCATAATCAAAGGCAACAGCCGATAGAGAATTCAAGTGTAAAGAGAGCCCCGCTTTTTTTGTGACCTCGATAAAATACTTACCCTTTTGACTTTCAAACAAAGCCAACTCTCCAAACCTCACCAACAATAAATCAATCCATTGATCATTATTGTAATCAAACCAAAGCGCGAATGCAGAGGTCCCCGTTTCTGGTTTATTTACATCAGCCAAACCCACTTCAGTGGCGACTTCTTTAAACTTAAAGTTGCCCAGGTTTTGGTAAAGATGGTTTTTAGCATCCGCTCTGCTGGTTGTCAAATAAATGTCTTCAAGCCCATCGTTATTGAAATCTCCCACGGCAACTGCAGCACCTCCTGCAGTGAGCCAGGGCATCACATTTGATATTTTGGTATCAAATTCCGCCTTTTGATGTTGAAAATCAATGCCCGATTTTGCGGACACCTCGTCAAATTTGATTTGAACTCTGCCTGCATTAGCGTTGGCAAAGAGAGTGAGTAAAAAAATAGTTGTGAATGTTTTTTTCATAATTTTTAACGACAGGGATTAGTTATAAGAAAAGTTCGTTGTCAAATTCAGTTATTAAGTGATGTTACGCACTTTTGTTCCAAAACCACAAATAACGGAAAGCGATTACT
>CAYFOB010000571.1:0-3095 GCA_964344525.1 uncultured Thiomargarita sp. | reverse complement strand
TCAACACCATCGCCAAAGATGTCAAAATTCAGATTGAATTTAATCCCGCAATCGTTGCAGAATATCGCCTCATTGGCTATGAAAATCGCACATTGAAGCGTGAAGACTTTAGCAATGATCAGGTTGACGCGGGCGAAATTGGCGCAGGGCATACTGTGACGGCTTTATATGAAATCGCTTTGGTCGGTAGTGGTGGAGAACGCATCGAAAAGCTGCGCTATGGCGATAGTACGCCTGCGCGAGGGCAGGGCGATGAATTAGCCTTTTTGCGCCTACGTTACAAAGCGCCAGACGGTGACACCAGTCGATTATTACAATGGCCTCTCAAACGAGACTCTATTAGTGACAATACCAGTAACCGTTTTCGATTTTCTGCAGCCGTTGCCGCTTTTGGGCAAAAATTGCGAGGGGGCAAGTATCTTGAACAGTTTTCTTATGAGGAGATTTTAAGCTTAGCACGTGGTGCGCGAGGCTATGATCCATTTGGGTATCGTGCTGGGTTGATTGAATTGGTTAATTTGGCACAATCATTGAGTAGCGAGCGGTAATAGTATTTCAACGACAGGGATAAACTCCTTGTCGTTTGATTTTTTGAATGGGAGAAAAAAATAATGCGTGAACATGACTTAAATGTTATTGAGAATCAACACGGTGTTTTTTTTAAAATGGGGGATTACCAAAAAATTTGTCAAGCATTAAAAACATTGAATTCCGTCCATCCTTACAAAGTACCAAAGGAACAACCAACTTTAAGCGAATTACTTGAACATGTGGCAACCGAAAAAGAACGTATGACATTAACCTATCAAAAAAAGGTTTTTTTGGCGGTGGTACCAATAGAAGATACTGATGTGATTGAACAACTTGAAGATTGCATTGACAATGCTGATGCTAATGATGCACGTAGGCACTGGGTTCGTTGAATGGGATTGATTAAAAATAATGTCAATATTTTTTTGTGACTTTTTTAATCACCAAATTTATTGGCCAAAATGGGTAAGAATGGCAAAAGGTGACCAAGAAATTAACTGCTAGATGCTGCACCATGATGACAAATTATTTGAAAATCATATATATTAGTTTCAACTTGATATTCATAACAAATTCCAGCTTGGCAGCAGATAAACATGCCTTGCTGATTGCTATCCAAGATTACCAAAAAACGTCATTTAATTCTCTCAAGGGCGCTGTTAATGATATCAAATTAACAGAAAATATGTTGCGGGCAAGGTTTGGGTTTGTTGATGAAGATTTTATGATCATTATAAATGCCACTCACACCGGTATTGAAAATGCCTTTAATACATTAATTGAACATGTGAATCACAATGATTTTGTCTATATTCATTATTCAGGGCATGGTTCACAAACCGCTGATTTAAACGGTGATGAACGCAGTGGTAACGATCAAACTTGGGTTTCTTATGGGGCTCGCACAACTCAAATTGCACATAAAGATAACTATGATGTGTTAGATGATGAAATTGGTGGATGGTTGGCAGCGCTTTATGCGAAAACTCATCGGGTAATCTTTGTTTCTGATTCTTGTCATTCTGCCACGGTGAGTCGTGCCGTTGAGCGAGGAGAGGCGTTGGTTCGGGGTGTGAAACAGGATGAAAGAGCACATTTATTGGGCAAACTCGCCTATAAACAACCAACACTTGATCATGGTATCCGCGTGGGTGCCGCACGAGAGGAGGAGTCTGCTATTGAATTTATGGGAGAAGATGGTCAATATTATGGTTTATTTACTTGGTACTGGATACAAAATTTACAACAAGCACAAGCCAGTGATAGTTGGGGTGATATTTTTAAGCGCACTTATGCACAAGTGACTGGAGAGCGTGGTATAGCACAACAACCTTATATGCCACAACCGCAGTTGGAAGGGCAATCTGATCAATTGGTACTCCGTGATGGCTTTAGTCCACTACCACCGAGATTCCCTGTTTATCCCATCAATGAAGATAAAGTGAAAATGCTTATCGGTTCTCTGGCTGGGGTGACTAAAGGTTCGATTTATCGCTTGTACAAAGACGCTACTCCTCGTTTGACGATTTTCCATGTGAACCCTTTTCACAGTTATGGTAAACCCAATGGTGCTTTTAAAATGGGTGATTTGGTAGTCGAAGAACATCATGTTTACCAAAAAATCACGCCTTTTAAGATGTACTTAGATCAACCTTTATTACAAAAAATACGCAACGCTTTTGATGGGCACACTTTTTTCACATTCACCGATGATCCTAAAAAAAGCAATTTGCGCTTGCACCTGTCAAAATCTGAACTATGGATTCTCACCGCAGAACAGCGCTTGATTTATAACAATCTAAAAATACCATTTGACAATCCAAAACAAGGTATTGAATTGCTACAGGACAATTTGAACAAATTAGCCCGTTTACGTGAACTTAAAAAATTGAAAAGTCGTTCTCGTTTGCCAATAGGCATACAAACTCATACTTTGACGCCTATCAAAACTTGTCAAAAAGGGATGGATTGTGTATGGCTTTCTGATTATGGTTTGGGGTTACACAACAAAACTTTGCTAAAAAAAAATACCTTGCCCAAAGGTGTTTTTTTGACTTTTACTTTGCATAATTTTTCCAAAAGAGATTATTATTCTTATTTGCTCAATCTTAGCCCTGATGGTGCCATTTATGATATATTTCCCCCAGAAAATGAACGGACGGAATTTGCTCGTATCAAAAAAGGCGAAAAACGGAAATTGGAAGTGCTTTTGCCAATGACACTCATTGGAAAAGAAACTATCAAAGTCATTACCAGTAGTCAACCAATTGATCTCTCATTATTAACGCAATCCCACTTTAATTCGTTATCAGAGCAAGCACCTTCTAGACGTGATAATTGTCTCAAAGGGAATTTTAATCCTTTAGAACGGCTACTTGCCATGTCAGAATGTCGGCGGAATTTACTGCAAATTGATGAATGGAGTACGGATGAGTTTATTTTTGAGGTTGTTCCTTAAACCCCATACAACACAAACGCCGCCCAATACAAGGGATTACTATAACGCCCACCCTTTTCCAAAAAATCGCGCTTGGTGCGAGCTAAGGCTTCTATTTGTCCAACCC
>CAYFOB010000570.1:0-3111 GCA_964344525.1 uncultured Thiomargarita sp. | reverse complement strand
CCTGTTGTGTCTCAATAGATGACAATTGATAGCAATATTCCAGTGTTGCTAACGCCCGTTCTTGTGAAAGTTTAACATTTTTCAGGTAGCGAGTCGCCACATCGTCTCCCCAATCACTTGAAGTATGTCCTTCAATTCTGATGGCTTCAATGTCGTTACGATAGCCTTGCAAGATGTGAACATAGCGCGGAAAAAAGTGATTTAAAATGTCTTTAAATTTTGATCGTAATTGACTTTCTCCAGGCTGGAACAAGACTTTAGGTGCATTAAAACGCACCGTATTATCCTCTAAAATATCCGCATCCCACCGCTTTAAATCAGATTCGAATTCTTTTAACAAATCAATATGCAAATTGAGGCGGCTTTGTTCAGCAACCAAAACGATTTTCGCCATTGCATTTTTTTGACGTTCAATTGCGTTTTTCTGACGCTCAATTTCATTTTTCGATTGCTGCACATTTAGCATAAAGGCGATGGCAATAAATAAAAATACCATCATCAATCCTGCCATCATGTCTGCAATACTTATGTACATTCTTTCCATAACGATAATTTTTAACTACAAAGATTAGGTGTCCAAACTTTAGTTTGGGAGTGTCGTCTTCCAAACTAAAGTTTGGACTCCTACCAAAATTGTAGTTTTTTTTGACAAAACGTTTTAAAATGAACCCCACATTCACTAACTCAAGAACCCCACATGCTAGAAACCGCCCTAACAATCTACGAAATCGCCACTGCCGCCCACGACAGCTACAAGCGGATAAACACACTCATCTTTGGCGACAAAAAAGAAGAATATCTACAACAAATCGCAACCGATATGAAAGACATGAAAACCCATATTGAGCGATTATCCGATGGCATTTTATATGCCGCCAATTTTGATGGTGTGCGTACAAGCCGCAAATCGCAATATACCAACGAGCTACGCGAACTGCGCCAACTCTTAGAGCCGATACATAAAGCCTCAAAACAACCCATTTTATCATCAGCAATCATCCAAGCGCCACCGCCAATCGAAACCCGCAACCCGCGTGACTTTTTGGAAGAGATCACAGAGCTAAAGGATACGCCAGAGCCTGATGACGATTGGATTCCTGTGCTATTTGAGGAAAATGGCTTATATTTCATTGGTTGGAAACCGCCCACTTATTTTTCACAACGATTAGGTTGTGAATATCTCCCTCACTGGCAAATTAATGATAACAGATTTTCAGGAGAAAATCTGATAGAAATAGCCAGTTTATTGCCTCAACAAGAAACTATTAAACCGCCCCCTTTGGAACGCGCAACAATTTTTGAATTTGAAATAGTGACTGTCGATGAGAGGGGAAAAATCACCAACCGCGCCAAAAAACAAGCCCCCTACCAAACTGAAAACTTGCCCAATAATGTGGCACTGGACATGGTTTACATTCCAGGGGGGACATTTATGATGGGGGCACCAAAGGGTGAAGAAGGGCGAAGTGGTGATGAGGGTCCACAACACGAAGTCACAATAGCGCCCTTTTATATGGGCAAATATTCAGTGACTCAAGCACAATGGCAAGCGGTGATGGGCAACAATCCATCAAACTTTAAAGGGGAAAAACGCCCTGTAGAAAACATTTCATGGGATGATGCTGTCAAATTTTGCCAAAAAGTGTCAGAATTAACGGGCAAACCATATCGCTTACCAAGTGAGGCAGAATGGGAATATGCCTGCCGTGCGGGCACAACGACGCCTTTTTACTTTGGGAAGACGATTACGACTGATTTGGCTAATTATAATGGTGATTTTACCTACGCCAAAGGACCAAAGGGCAAATATCGTAAACAAACAACTGAGGTGGGGATTTTTCCGCCAAATGCCTTTGGGTTGTACGACATGCACGGCAACGTGTGGGAATGGTGTGCAGATCCTTGGCATGATAATTATGAGGGGGCACCGACTGATGGCAGCGTGTGGAAAGGAGATAGCGCGGACCGGCTGCTGCGTGGCGGTTCGTGGTACGTCGTCCCGAGCTACTGTCGCTGCGCCTACCGTTGCAGTCACCTGATAGTGGACGACAAGCGCGGTTTGCGTTTGGCGCTGTCTGTTGCTGCGTGGACTTAGCCCTTTGCCCTCTTGCTCTCTTGCCCTTTTCCCTTGTTCTTTTTTTTGTTGGAACGGGCGGTTAAGGGTTTTTAGCCCCGCGCAGCGGAAAATTTTTTTTGGGGGGGGATAGGGTCTATGAACGACTTACCAATTATCCAAAAAACATACGATTTAATTAAATGGTTTATCCCCATTCTAAATCGTCTACCACGTGATCATAAATTTATGCTGGGAAATCGAATAATCACACAACTTTACGAGCTCCTTGAGGGACTCGTTTTGGCACGATACGCCAGCAAAGATAAATTAGCCCGTTTAGAAGTCCTAAACGGCAAACTAGACATCCTACGCCACCAAACGCGCCTGCTCCTTGATTTTGAACTGATTTCTAAACGGCGCTACCAATATATTGCACAATCACTCAATGGTATTGGTACTGATTTGGGGGGATGGATTAAACAACAACGTCAGAAAAATGCACGCTTATGAAACGACAGGGTCATTTATTTCCTAAAATCACAGACTTTCTCAACCTCCTTAATGCAGCCAAAAAAGCGCAACGAGGCAAGCGATATCGCCAAAACGTTCTCGCATTCAACTACAACATAGAAGCAGAACTTTTTATGCTTCAGGCAGCGCTAGAATCAAAAACCTACCGCCCTGGTGCCTACACAACCTTTGAAATCAAAGAACCCAAACCACGTCTCATCTCAGCAGCCCCCTATCGAGATCGCGTCGTACACCATGCACTGTGCAACATCATTGAGCCCATTTTTGAGCGCACCTTTATTGCAGACTCCTATGCCAACCGATTTGGGTTTGGCACACATCGTGCCTTGCGCCGCTTTACAACATACGCCCGTTCCACAAAATACATCCTGCAATGTGACATACAAAAATACTTTCCCAGCATTGATCATGCCATATTAAAATCTTTGCTGCGCCGCAAAATAAAATGCCCCCAAACACTCTGGCTGCTTGATACCATTATTGACAACAGCAACAAACAAGTACCCGTTATAGCCCATTTTCCA
>CAYFOB010000569.1:1667-3116 GCA_964344525.1 uncultured Thiomargarita sp. | reverse complement strand
CACTAGTGCCGGAGGGCGGAAATTGGAAGAAAACTCGAAGCGGAGCTTCGGGGCATGCATTCCCAAGCGGGAGCTTGGGAACGAGAAAACCTATTTATTCTCGTTCCCAAGCTCCTGCTTGGGAATGCATTCATCGAAGCTCTGCTTCGAGTGTAGGTGGCCTGGAAATTTCCGCCATCCTGCACTAGTGCCGGAGGGCGGAAATTGGAAGAAAACTCGAAGCGGAGCTTCGGGGCATGCATTCCCAAGCGGGAGCTTGGGAACGAGAAAACCTATTTATTCTCGTTCCCAAGCTCCTGCTTGGGAATGCATTCATCGAAGCTCTGCTTCGAGTGTAGGTGGCCTGGAAATTTCCGCCATCCTGCACTAGCCACCTCTCACTCGGTCGGAGAGAAAACACGTCCCTACATGGATTGAAGAAAATAATAAAATTAGCACAAATCTGTGGAAAGCAAGGGATGAAAGCCATACAAGGAGTGAGGCAAGTGTCGTCTGCATGGTGATGAATCAAAAAAGACCTAAGCCTCATAATTCCATAGGAGCACACTGAGAGAAGGGGATTATGAATTGTTTACGTCATAATCCGACCGCCATAACAATAAAAATAACCTAAGTCTCTCTGGGGTATGGGTCTCACCTAAACAGACAAAGACAGGTTTTTATCAACGAGGAAAAACGACAGTATAAGGTACTTGCGGGAAAGCAAGAGGGTGTATGCTAAACATTAACGCCACTGTCGGGTAGGATTTAGTAGGAAGCCAATGCTTTACCGTAATGGTAAAGATATGCTGATTGACTAACTTGGAAGATTTTATATTAAGTAAGTAGTAGATAATCCTTAGAGATTTGAGTAGATACCAATGGTAACAATATGAGAAACAAGCAATTAGATTTTTCAAGAGAAAAAGAGGACATCTCCTGCCCAAATTGGGGATGGAGTTATTTAGACTGGCGGAAAATTGAAAGGCGTGTTTTCAATCTACAAAAACGAATATATAAAGCAACCAAAGCTGGTCAACTTTCAAAAGCCAAAAGTTTGATGAAACTCTTATATCGTTCATCATGTGCGATCATTCTGGGTGTCAGACGAGTAACACAGGATAACCAAGGTAAACGTTCAGCAGGGATAGATGGAAAAAAAGCTGACACCCCGAAAAAACGTGAGCGCATGGTAAAACGACTTATGGATTATGCCCATGAGGGTTGGAGTGACTATAAGGCTAAGCCGGCTAAAAGGACATCCCCAAGGCCAATGGCAAACGACGGCCATTAGGCATACCGACTCAAGAAGATAGAGTTATTCAATATGTTGTTAAGACCGCGATAGAACCACACTATGAGGCGAAATTTGAGCCATGTAGCTATGGTTTTAGACCAGCCATGAGTACCCATGACGCGATTGCGGCAATTTGGAATGCAACGAGACTTAAACCCAAATGGGTACTAGAT
>CAYFOB010000569.1:0-1651 GCA_964344525.1 uncultured Thiomargarita sp. | reverse complement strand
GGGTTGTTTTGACAATATCAGTCACGATTATCTACTAAATCAGATTGAGAAAAAATGGCAACCTTTTGTCCGTGAGTGGCTAAAAGCGGGATATGTGGATGATGGGCACTTACACCAAACCGAAAAAGGAACACCACAAGGGGGAATTATATCACCCCTATTGGCTAATATCGCTTTAGACAATCTCGAAAGAGACTTGTATGAGTCCCTGAGAAAAATCAAAGGATGGAAAACACGAATAGGAACGGCCAAAAGTCCTAAACTCAGCGTCATAAGGTACGCTGATGATTTTGTGGTATTACACGAGGACAAAGAAGTCATTGAAAAAGCCCAAGAAATGATACAAGAGTGGCTAAAGGTAAGAGGCTTGGAACTCTCTCCTGAGAAAACTCAAATTGTACACAGCTCGTGTGGCTTTAACTTCTTAGGATGCACCATCAAACATTATAAAAACAACCAAATCAAGGGCCATTATAAAAGGGCTTTGATGAAGGATGACAAGGGCAAAAGGAGGGTGGAGAAGGAATTAATAATCCAAACAACACCCTCTAAAGAGAAAGTCCAAAAACACAAGGAACGAATAGCAGAGGTATTTAGTCAAATGAAATGTGCATCACAAGATGCTCTCATTGAAAGATTAAATCCTCTCAATCGATCCTGGGCTAACTATTATCGATACATCGTATCCAGTCCAACATTTGCTGAGTTAGACAATTATCTTTGGGAAAAACTCTGGAGATGGGCGCGTAGAAGACATAATCCAATGGTATCACCATGCTAAAGCCCCAGTTGGCAGTTATGTTAAGGTAAAGGAGGGAAAATCCTACTACGATGGCGATACTGCCTATTGGGCAAAACGCCTTAGCAGAGGATATGACTCAGTTAGTCCAGGTAAGGCTAAGCTTTTGAAAGAACAAAATGGTAAATGCCCTATGTGTGGTGGACTCTTTAAGTCAGAAGACTTAATAGAAAGTCATCACGTCAAAGCAAAAAAAGAGGGAGGTGAAAATAAATATGGAAACCTCGTCCTGCTACATAGACATTGCCATGACCAGTTTCATGCGGCAAACGTTGGCCGCCTCGATAAGAATAAGACAGAAAAATGAAAAGAAAGGGTTGCTTGCCCGTTTAAAGGGTAGAATCTTTGGAGACGTTTCCTAATGAGGTGGATGAACTCATTACAAGAGGAGCCGTATGAGGTCGAAAGTCTCATGTACGGTTTTGAAGACCAGCCTTTTATGGCGACATAAAGGGCTGAGTTTAACATATTGCCAACCCAGAAATACAGAGAAATATCTTTGCTTACTTGGATGAAATTGGATTATTTCTGCCTTTCATTTGTACCCCTGACGAATTATTGGGAGAAGATAATGTTGAATGATGAAATTATTGATGAAGTTAGAGCTAATCGTGAAGCTCATGCCAAAAAATTTAATTAAGTACTGAATCATGAATTTTCGGGTATTTTAACAGACGCTCGTTTACAGAAAAAACGTTACGGAGCCTGTTGCAAACATGCTCCTGCAAAAAAATCCAAAATACGGTAAAACTTGTGAACGGGTACTTACAATTTACGTGCAATTTATGAAGATTTAAAAAAATCAGAAGCAAAGCACTTGAAGGCAGGGTATGCTTTTATTGAACCACCTAT
>CAYFOB010000568.1:541-3117 GCA_964344525.1 uncultured Thiomargarita sp. | reverse complement strand
TTCCTATATTAGTACTTAATAATATTTTTATTTACTAACTTGAACATCGAGATATGAGGAAAATTTACTCTATTTTGTTCCTACAACAGGAAAATGGCAATGGGACATCACCAAAATTCAGGCAAAGGATTTCACCGAAAATGTCGTGGATTTGATGATTAGCAAATTGAAAAAATTGCCAAAATCCGCACAACACGTTTTGTGTTTAGCAGCGTGTGTGGGCAACCATTTTGATTTGGAGACTTTATCTGTCATCTCTGAAAAATCACCCTTTGAGACTTACCAAAATCTCATGCTTGTTCTTATAAGTGGGTTAATCTTGCCCACTTCAGAACCAGAAATGCTTGGAGATGATATTCGCCATTCACAATTTGCCATTCGTCACTTCAAATTTTTTCATGATCGCGTCCAACAAGCCGCTTATATCATGATTGATGAGGCTTATAAAAAATATGTTCACTTAAAAATAGCGCGTTTATTGCTGAAAAATACACCAGAATTAGAAGAACATTCTTTTGATATTGTTGAACATTTCAATATGGCTTTTGAACGGGTGGATGATCAAGCAGAAAAAATTGAAATGGCGCGATTGAATTTGATGGCGGGGCAAAAAGCGAAAGCGGCAACGGCTTATGGTGCTGCCATCAAGTATTTGGTTGTTGGGCTAAACTGTTTGCCAGATGACCATTGGCAGAGCAAATATGATTTGACGCTCAAACTCTATGTGGAAGCCGTGGAGGCGCACTATTTAAATATTAACTATGAACAAGCAGAAAAGCTTTCTCAAATCGTATTGCAACATGCAAAAACAGTGCTAGATAAAGTCAAAGTATATGAAACGAAAATACTGTTTTATGCCGCTCAAAATCACCTGCAAACTGCGATAGATTTGGGTTTGCAGGTTTTACACATGTTAGGGGTTTCTTTGGAAGAGGCGCCGCCACTTAATATGGCTGTTGAAAAACTTGACCAACTACCTACCATGACTGATCCAAAAAAGCTGGCAGCAATGCGAATTGCTGTGATGATATTTATCCCAGCGTTGATTGCCAATCCGTCCTTAATGTCACGAATATCATTTACAATGATCAAGCTGTGTGTGACTGACGGAAATTCGCCATTAGCGGCTTTTGCGTATGTTTCTTTTGGCATGCTTTTACGTACCAATCAGCAAGATTTTGAATTAGGTTATCAATTTGGCAAATTAGCTTTGCAGATGCTTGAACAATTTGAGGCGAAAGATATTCAATGTAAAGTGGATACATTGTATAATGGTACTATCCGCGCTTGGAAAGAAGCCGCTGAAAACACGATTAATCCCTTACAAGATGGCATTCAAGTCGGTTTGGAAACGGGTGATATAGAATATACAGGTTATATTATCATTACTTATGCTTGTCACATTGTTATGCTGGGTAAGCCTTTAGAATGGGTGAGTCAACAACATTATAAATATATTGGCTTACTTCAACATTTCAAACAAGAATTTAATTTGTATTTCATTAGGATATGGACACAATTTGTGTTAAATTTGCATGATAAGAGTGTCGCAGACAAACTGCGTTTGGAGGGCTTTCTATTTAATGAAAGCCAGATGTTACCCATCTTGTTAGAGACTAAGAATTTACCTTGTCTTTATGTCTTTTATGTCTTAAAAGGTATACTTTGTTACTGGTTTAAAGCCTTTGATGAAAGCCTTGCTAATTTCAAATTAGCCGAAAACTATGAGCCTGCCATGGCAAGTTGGTGGCATACCTCTCAAAAACCTTTCTACCATTCTCTCGCACTTTTAGCGCGATATCCCACAGTGTCTCGCGCCACACAAATTGAATACCTGGAAAAAGTGACTGCTAACCAAAACAAAATTAAAATGTGGGCTAATCATGCACCAATGAATTATCAACATAAGTATGAACTCGTGGCAGCAGAAAAAGCGCGACTTGAGCAAAAAATAGAGATCGCCATGGCACTTTATGAACGTGCAATTAAAGGTGCGAGAGATTTTGGATATATTCAAGAGGAGGCATTAGCCTATGAATTAGCAGCACTGTTTTATTTAGGGTGTAACATGGAAAAAATTGCCCAAACTTACATGAGAGAAGCCCATTATGCCTATCAACAATGGGGGGCTGTGAACAAAATCAATGATTTAGAGAAAAGATACCCACAATTTTTTGCACAATTTAACAAGGTTCAAACAACTGCAACTTTAATAGATAGCACCATGTTATTAGATTTAAACAGTGTGATGAAAGCCTCTCAAACACTGTTAGGTGAAATTGTTTTGAATCGCCTATTAGAAAAAATGATGCACATTGTCATTGAAAATGCTGGGGCAGAAAAGGGCTTTTTGTTGCTACCAAAACAGGACAACTGGTTTATTGAAGCGCAAGGACAGGGAGGGGAAGTCACGGTTTTGCAATTCCTTGCGCTTGAAGCAAGTCAGCAGGTATCGACAAACATTGTTCACTATGTCGCTCGTACCGGAGAAAATGTGGTATTGCACGATGCCACACAAGAAGGGCACTTTGTCCGCGATCCATATATCGTCAAACAACGCCCCAAATCTGTGTTAT
>CAYFOB010000568.1:0-520 GCA_964344525.1 uncultured Thiomargarita sp. | reverse complement strand
ACGCCAGAAAGATTGGAGGTGTTAAATCTGTTATCCTCGCAAATCGCCATTTCTATTGAAAATTCTTTGTTGTACAACAACTTAGAACTAAAAGTCGCTGAGCGTACCCGTGAACTTTCGCAAGAAATTGTGGTGAGAAAACGTGCAGAAGAAGCGGCTCAAATGGCAAATCAAGCCAAAAGCACTTTCCTTGCCAATATGAGCCATGAGCTCCGCACACCCTTAAATGGCATTTTGGGTTATGCCCAAATTCTTAAACGGAGTAAGGATTTAACGCTCAGCCAAGAAAATGGGCTCAATGTTATTTATAAAAGTGGAGAACATCTTCTCACTCTGATTAATGATATATTAGATATTTCTAAAATCGAAGCGCGTAAAATGGCACTTTATCCCACAGATTTCAATTTTGCCAGCTTTTTAGAGGGTATTGTTGGTATTATCCGTATGCGAGCGCAGGAAAAAGAAATCCGATTTGTGTATGAAGCTGATGCCGACTTGCCCCTTGGTATTAAGGCTGATG
>CAYFOB010000567.1:1794-3128 GCA_964344525.1 uncultured Thiomargarita sp. | reverse complement strand
GGATTCAAGTAAAAGTTGAAAATAGGTTGTTTTTCCAGCTTGCCTGGGCGCAAAAAGGGTAAAAAAGCGTCCTTTTTGGACTTTGAGTGCGCCTTTGGCGATCAATGCTTCACGCATGACAGTGTAGTGCAAGCTAGGATCGCATGGTCCAGTTGTGTTAAATTCACGCATTGAGGGTGGTTCCTTTATTCATGTAAGTTTAATAAGGTTCTGAAAAGCTAAGTACCGAACCATGAATTTTAAGGTATTTTGCTGGAGCATGTTTGCAACAGGTTATATGAGAGGTAGCTTTAAAATGACATTTTTCTTAGTTGATATATCATCAACATGAGCACCAATATTTTCGCTAACGATGACTGCGTGTAGATGCCAAGATTCACCTGGATGCGTATAAACTCCCTGATTGCTAGCAGAATAGAATCCGATAACCATTGCCATTTGATTTTTTCGCTCCTCTTTTATTTGCTTAAAGAGGGGAATGAAGCCGCCATGTCCTACAAATTTTGGATTTTGTCCATTTATGACATGGAGCTTTAAGTCTAAATTTCCCTCCAATAAAAATGGAAATGGCGCATTAAGACCCAGTTGTTTGGCTTTTTCAAGAATCACCTTGAATAGTTGTTCTTTAGACAAAGCATTGTGAATTTTTGTCGTTTGCCAATTGTCTACTTGAGAGGTGACTAAGATAACAGCTTGCTCATCAGGAGGAATATTATTTAATGAATTGCCAAACCCATCCTGACCATAGTCCAGCCATATTTTGCTATCTATGACCGTTATTTCTCCAAGTCCTTGCTGAATAGCCCCAATGGCATATCCGTTAACAGAAGGAATTGCTTTTTGTAAGTTAACAACCCCTTCCGTTTTTTTCAGATGCATCATCTTTTTGAAATGACCATAACTTTGTACATTCTCTACTTGGGTACATGCTGTGATAACAAATAGGGGTGTAACAATATAGCTGAAAATCATTTTTTTCATTTTTTTTCCTCAATTTATGTGGTATTTATTGAGCCATCGCCCCAAAGCGGTTGTCATTATACCAGAAAATAATTTTATGTGGCATAACTGATAACCGGTGAGATTGTAGTTGGTTGAACTCGCTTTAAATTTTTTCAGCTTTTTGTCAAAAATTAGAAAATGCTAATATTAGGCTAACGTCATAAATTTTTTTTAGTCCACTTTGGCTCAGATTTGAAAAAAAAAACCAGACAATTAGAATTGCTGGTTTTAATCACTTCGATTAATAAATCGTATTCATCTTGTGGTGGTTGTTCTGGTTCAAAAAAGTTGATTTGTTCAAGAAAAGTGAGTGCCTCTGAATGTTGGCAACG
>CAYFOB010000567.1:0-1784 GCA_964344525.1 uncultured Thiomargarita sp. | reverse complement strand
ATCAATGATGGCGTTGACTAGCGCGGGATTAGCAATAAAAGCTGTCCTTTTAAGTGGGGCATAAATGAGATATTTATCTTTGCCCAGCGGTATGGAAAAGAGTTGTTTGAGTATCTGATTGTTTTTTGTCATTTTTTCAGATATTATCAGAAAAGTTGTGATATAATAAAAATTATTATAAATAATTTATTTAAAGGCTTAAATCAAATGGGACAGATTATTCAACACACCAAACTACAAAATACTGCTGATGTAATGGCGGTACAAGCAGGTTATACCACCCAACTACGTGCTTTGGAATTAGATATGCTGGTAGATACGGGTGCCGCTATGTTATGTCTACCAAGCAATGTCATTGAGCAACTGGGATTGTCCAAAATGCACGAAAGTACGGCGCTCACGGCTAATGGTGAGATAGTGACTAATGTTTACAGCCCGGTACGTTTGCAAATCAATGACCGCGAAGCGGATATGAATGTGATGGAATTATCAATTGGAACTCCGCCACTGTTAGGTTATTTGCCACTTGAGGCACTGGATTTGTACCCGAATCTCAAAACACAGACTTTGGAAGGGAATCCTAAGTATGATGGCAAAATGGTGATCAATTTGCTTTAGTAGTCAGGTGGGTAACAAAAATACGTTGCCCACCCAACAACCCATTAAGGACTTTGATAAGAAATATCAGCCTCAGCGATTAAATCTTCCCAACGCTCTGCTGGATAATCCGGGTAACTACGAGTCATCGCCAGTTCCTCCAATTCAAACTTGGCTGGTGATAAATTTTCAGAATTTAAATTCTGCTGTTGTGCAAATGTACTTATCCGGTTAATTTCACTTTCAAGTACTGTCTGACTTAATTGTGTACGACTATTAAGCAAACTTTGTAGAGAAGACATTAACTTGACTTTCTGATTTGAAATTTCTTCGCACCATTGAAGTGCTTCTTGGATATCAACAACAGACAATGTCCTAATTAAACGTCCTAAATAGATATCTACCCAACGCAATAATAATTCATCCATTAGCAATCTCCTTAAAAAGTTATAGTCATAAACCTTGTCAGTGGTTAGCTGCTTACCCCTATCAGTTTTAAATGTCGTATTAGAAAAAATCAATGCCTATTGTTTAAACTATTAAGCCATTCATTGATAACTGATGAGCCAGTTGGTGCAAAGTTCAAATGACCTTTTTCCTTAATTTGATTTTCCAGAAAGTCACTTTCATCAACTTTCACACGATTAATATTCCACCATTTGTCAAAAAGTTCAACACTAATGGGATTATCTCCAATTAACATTTGAAATTCTGCTGAAGAAGCAATGTCGGTGCTTAAGTAGCCCAAGTAGAGCAATTTGACTTTTGTGAGGTAGTCATTTGTTACCCACGAAGAACGGCTAAATTCTTCATTACAAATCACATAATCTTGTAACAGAAATTTGGCAACGTCATTTTTTCTTTCACCGAGCAAATTTTTTAACTGGCTGTTGGCAGATATATTATAATAAGAATCACTTAGCATTTGAAATTACCTCCACAGGATTTGGTTATAATGGTGAAATGTCTTACTACGCCCAAAACCTTTGACGATATTTTCATAATAACTCTTTCAACAAAAAAGAATTTTCGATTTTTTAAAGTATAGCACCATTTATCATATATTGAAGTACCGAAGACTAATTGATCAAAACGTTCAATTTCTGTAGATAACCATTCACAAGTGGTGTTCATTTAAAATTTAATTACAGGGTATTATGTTGAACTCAATAACTGATGTTACGCAT
>CAYFOB010000566.1:0-3128 GCA_964344525.1 uncultured Thiomargarita sp. | reverse complement strand
ACCCTGCAAACAATTCTTCAAGGTTGGGATTATTGACAAAGCGTTGCATCACTTCAGTGTAACGAGAAGACACATCGATGTGGTGAATTTCGTTAAAATATTCCACAAAAATCTGTCTCATATTCATATTCGGCAATTTCAGGTAAAAATCGTCTTGTTTAGTTAACATGCCCAAGTAGAAAAACGAAACCGGAAAAAATCCTTTTTCCAGAAATTGGAATAGATTAAATTTTTCCACCATGAGCACTTCATCATAACCAATCTGATTATACAAAGTCAGTTGATCAACAAATTTTCTGTATTCTGGGGATTTCCTGCGGTCAAACGTTTGACCATCGAAATATCCGTTTTCAGATTAAAATCAATCAATCGTTTTGGAATGGTTTTTTTCCGACACAAATGGTTCAAAAAATACATCAAGAGAGTCGAATTATAAAGTGCTTCACCACCAGGATCCACAAAATGATAGCCATTGTAATGATTCTTAATGATTGCTTCAACAACTGAGCGAATTGCGGGAGAAATCTCATAGTCGTGGCACATCTCATCAAGTAACTGATCAACTTCAGCCTGTGTAAAGCCCAACATTGTTTCAAATTCGGAATCTAAAGTAATAAAAGTAGCAATGTTATAGCCTGAAGCCAAATCGTCTATGGTAATGGGCAAAACGCCAGTAATAAAGACATTGGCTATAGCGCCCATTTTACGCCCTTCTTTTAAGGTTTTAAAAAAGGTTTTCAGAAAACTGTCATCTGCCGTCAAATCCTGGTAAAGTTGATCTTTATAAGCCGTAATCAATTTATTGGCAAAATTGTCATATTCGTCAATAATCACATAGAGTTTTGGCAAATTATCATTCTCCAAAATGGCATTAAGAAGCAACTTGAGATTAAACAATGTTTTGCCTTCAACCTCTATATTTATTTTAAACCATGATTGGTTTCGATTGACAAGACGCTTCATTTGCAAATTACAAGTGTTGTTAAAACTTTCCTTAATTTCTTCAAGGGTACCCATCGCTTCCACTGTAGAAAAATCCAGGTGTAAAACCAAAAAAGAATTGTGCAATGGCGTTGGATTTTGCCCAATGTAGGTCTGCCCAAAAAGCCTCTCAAAATCCTCCTTTTGGTTAACGTTATAGTAACACTCCAACATCCGACACAGCAAAGACTTTCCAAATCGTCTGGGACGCAAAAAAACCGGGTTATTTATTGTTTCTAGCTTTTCAATGTAATGCGTTTTATCAATAAAATAACCGTTTTTTCGCACAATTTCTTCGTAATCAGCCACACCATATAAAACCGATTTTTTCATTAATTTTACTCATGCTTAAACACCCGAAAACCCTGATTGCCAATACAATAAATCACAAACTGCGAAATATGAGCCTCTGGATATTCCTCCTTTAAACCCTCAACATAACCCGCAATCTGTTGAGTATCTTCTTCCTGTAGCTCAAATTCTTCAAGCGTTGTCTTAAACTCTTTGAATTTGGTATTAGAAAAATACTTAAATTCCATCACCCACCGTAGCCCAGCAAACTTTTCGTGATATTTGCCCACAAATTCCAAATCGCTTTTGCCCTGTGGATAAGAGCGCTCAAGATGCCAAGTAAACCAATTGGATAAATAGCGGCTACATAACTCAAAAAAGGTGGTGCGATAGAAATTTTCATTCACCTGTTGAAAAATGGCTTCTGGCAATTGCGACACATAGTGTTCCCAATACCCTGCAAACAATTCTTCAAGGTTGGGATTATTGACAAAGCGTTGCATCACTTCAGTGTAACGAGAAGACACATCGATGTGGTGAATTTCGTTAAAATATTCCACAAAAATCTGTCTCATATTCATATTCGGCAATTTCAGGTAAAAATCGTCTTGTTTAGTTAACATGCCCAAGTAGAAAAACGAAACCGGAAAAAATCCTTTTTCCAGAAATTGGAATAGATTAAATTTTTCCACCATGAGCACTTCATCATAACCAATCTGATTATACAAAGTCAGTTGATCAACAAATTTTCTGTATTCTGGGGATTTCCTGCGGTCAAACGTTTGACCATCGAAATATCCGTTTTCAGATTAAAATCAATCAATCGTTTTGGAATGGTTTTTTTCCGACACAAATGGTTCAAAAAATACATCAAGAGAGTCGAATTATAAAGTGCTTCACCACCAGGATCCACAAAATGATAGCCATTGTAATGATTCTTAATGATTGCTTCAACAACTGAGCGAATTGCGGGAGAAATCTCATAGTCGTGGCACATCTCATCAAGTAACTGATCAACTTCAGCCTGTGTAAAGCCCAACATTGTTTCAAATTCGGAATCTAAAGTAATAAAAGTAGCAATGTTATAGCCTGAAGCCAAATCGTCTATGGTAATGGGCAAAACGCCAGTAATAAAGACATTGGCTATAGCGCCCATTTTACGCCCTTCTTTTAAGGTTTTAAAAAAGGTTTTCAGAAAACTGTCATCTGCCGTCAAATCCTGGTAAAGTTGATCTTTATAAGCCGTAATCAATTTATTGGCAAAATTGTCATATTCGTCAATAATCACATAGAGTTTTGGCAAATTATCATTCTCCAAAATGGCATTAAGAAGCAACTTGAGATTAAACAATGTTTTGCCTTCAACCTCTATATTTATTTTAAACCATGATTGGTTTCGATTGACAAGACGCTTCATTTGCAAATTACAAGTGTTGTTAAAACTTTCCTTAATTTCTTCAAGGGTACCCATCGCTTCCACTGTAGAAAAATCCAGGTGTAAAACCAAAAAAGAATTGTGCAATGGCGTTGGATTTTGCCCAATGTAGGTCTGCCCAAAAAGCCTCTCAAAATCCTCCTTTTGGTTAACGTTATAGTAACACTCCAACATCCGACACAGCAAAGACTTTCCAAATCGTCTGGGACGCAAAAAAACCGGGTTATTTATTGTTTCTAGCTTTTCAATGTAATGCGTTTTATCAATAAAATAACCGTTTTTTCGCACAATTTCTTCGTAATCAGCCACACCATATAAAACCGATTTTTTCATTAATTTTACTCCTGCTTAAACTTCTCAAACAGCAAACACCCGAAAACCCTGATTGCCAATACAATAAATCACAAACTGCGAAATATGA
>CAYFOB010000565.1:0-3140 GCA_964344525.1 uncultured Thiomargarita sp. | reverse complement strand
TTTCCTTAGAAGAAGTGGGGTAATAGCTGCTCTGGTAGTTTAAAGCGTATATCATATTTTGACTCCCCCTAATCTGGTATCGTCAGGGAACAACCGAAAATGAAATTTCACCCAATAATCCAAAATCTGCCTTATAATCACCCGATTCTGCCTTAATCATTTTGCCCAATGCGCCTGTCATCAAAAATTGTCCCGGTGCTAATGTCCAACCTTGTTTTATTAAACTATTTACCAGCCATAAAGCCGCTTGCCATTGTTCGCCTAAAGCATCGCTCCCTTGTCCAATATTGACTATTTTATCGTTTTTTGTCAGTGTCACGCTAAGCGCGTTTAAATCTAAATCAGTAAACTGAGTGACAGGTTTACCTTTAATAAAGGCTGCCGCACCCACATTAGCCGCAATAATATCCACACCCGTTGGTTTACCTGCAAAACCAACATTAGGCAACTCAATCACGGGAAACACTGCTTTAATATGTTGCTTTAATGCCGTTTCATTTGTTACTAAAGTCGTAATTGCTTTACCTATTTCAAAACCGATTTCAGTTTCCAACATTAACTGCTGTTTGTAGGTGCTTTTAATAGAGCGCCTCATACTGAAATCGCCACTGGCAAACAGCACCCCTGTTAATGCTTGATTCACATTGAATTTTTTTTGTACGGCTTGAGAAGTTAATCCAGCTTTAAAGCCGGCAGGTTTGTCATTACGTTTTATCACATAATAGCCCTGCACAGTGTAAGCTTGTTCGAGAGATAAATGAGGATTAATCGAAGAAACTAAAGGAATTGGTTGATTATTACAATGGCTTTGTAATAATAGTTCGGCTAATTCAATTTCTCCTGCTAAGACGTTTGTGGCTAATGTCAGCCATAAAATGATGTATTTTTTCATGATTGGAGTTTTGTTGTCTGAATCAGAATTGACAGAATTTTGGGGGAGGATTCTGAAAATTATGATTCAGACAAGAAGATTTAAACAGCAGCTGCGCCAGCCACAATTTCAGACAATTCTTGCGTAATTGCGGCTTGACGGGCTTTGTTATAAGCTAATTGTAATTCATCAATAAGACTACCTGCATTATCTGAGGCACTTTTCATGGCAACCATACGGGCGGCTTGTTCACAAGCAATATTTTCAACCACGCCTTGATAAACCAGCGATTCAATATAACGTGTCAATAAACCATCTAACACTTCTTGTGCTTCTGGCTCATAAATGTAATCCCAATGATGGAGCATATTTTCATGTTCTTCCTCAGCAACAATAGGGAGCAATTGCCGTATGGTGGGATTTTGTGTCATGGTATTGACAAAATGATTATAAACGACAAAAAGTTGATCAATTTTGCCTTCATCATAGGCATCTAACATCACTTTCACTGAGCCTATTAAATTTTCAAGCGAAGGCGTATCACCTAAATGGCTCGGTTGTGCGACGATGTGAGCCCCAAAGCGTTTAAAAAATCCTGTCGCTTTGTTACCAATTGTGCACATATCTATCTCAATCTTGTCATCACGCCACGTCTTCATGGAAGACACAGTTGTTTTAAACAAATTGCTATTCAAACCTCCACACAATCCACGATCAGATGAGACGATGATAATCCCAGTGCGCTTGACTTCACGCGCTACCATATAAGGATGCTTATATTCAGGATGAGCGTGTGCCAGGTGGTTAATGACTTGACGAATTTTGTCAGCATAAGGGCGTGATCTATGCATCCTATCCTGCGCCCGACGCATTTTACTGGCGGCAACCATTTCCATCGCCCGGGTAATTTTTTGAGTGCTTTTGATGCTTGCAATTTTAGTGCGAATTTCTTTTCCACTTGCCATAATATATTGGTTCCAAAAGTTTTTTTAAATCACAATTCAAGTTTTATCTTTTTTAACTTCATCAATTTTAATATCATCAATTTTGAACTCCATTTTTTTGATATCTGATGCAAATTCTTCAAGAGAATGCCCATGAATTTTTTCATCAAAAAAATTATTAATTCGAGAAACGTCACCCATTTCAATAATCAATTTGAGAAGCCCAAAACGTTCTTGTAGCAACACATTTTCGCGTTTTGCCGAATTTAAGAGTTGACTATAGACTTGTTCTGATAAGGAAGATAAGCGTCGACGTATTTCAGAAGATTGGAGTTGAGTATTAATTAATTTTTCCTTTTCAATTTCCTCAATAACGATGCGCCACCTTTCTTGATGCCTGATTCTGTCTTCAATAGACAAATTAGAATCTGTTTCAAAATTAATTTCAGTCCAATCTAAGTAATTATCAGGAAAATACGTATTCTTATATTCTTTGACAAAATCAATGGTTTCTTTACAAGTTTCAACAACAACACGAACTTTAGTTTTTTGTATCTCAGCTTCTTCTTCAAGTCGCATCACATCGCCAATGCACCATCGATTTTCATTAAAAGCATCTTGATGTTGTGTTGATGCAAATTCGATGATATTATTTAAAATTTCTAATGCTTCTGCCTTTTTTTGTTCAATATCTGTCAAACAATTTTTAAGCCGATTCATTCGGCGTTGATCAGCAATCGTACTTAAACTGATTTTTTTCAAAAAAACATCCAAAGTTGTCGGTGTTGCCGCGGATATAATTTTTTTATAAAGTTCAATATAATTTTTGGGTTGCTCTAACCAAGAAATCAATGTTTGCTTTTTTTCGGATATTTTTAATAACATATTAGGCTCTTTGTGTTTGGGTAAAATAACTATCAAGGTTTGACACGTCATTCAGGAAAAATACGAGTTCATTGAACTGTGACATTATCAAGTTAATCATTTGTTTTTTTTCAATAGAATGAATTATTGCACAAGAAAACAGCCTACACCAATAGCCCATTAAAAATCAAATTGTCATTTTCTCACATAGCTATAGTACCAATAGTCAAATGCACGTAATATTAAAGCTTGGGTTGGCATACGACAGTCGTTATTGGACATAAAATTAATGTGCATATGTGCTTGTGGATGTTCAGGGTTATCATTAAGATCATCATCCCATCCCCTTCCTCTTTGTTGTCCATCTGAGTAATCGTAACACAGCTCATCTATTTTCCTTGAGATGGACCAATGCCATTAGAGGCTGTTTTGGAAAAAATGAAAAGTCTTTTTCAGAAAAC
>CAYFOB010000564.1:2158-3159 GCA_964344525.1 uncultured Thiomargarita sp. | reverse complement strand
CTAAACAACAAAACTTATCAGACGAAGAATTGTCCACTTTTCGCAAACAATGGGCTAAATTTCTCAAAAAACTGGCGAAAGATAATATTTTCAAAATAGAGCAAATCACTGATGAAGATTTAATGGCGTTAATCAGTTATAGAGACACCGCCTCTCTTACCAATTTAGTGCTCAAACAAATGCCGCCAATAGATAAGACTTTGGCTGCCTTTCTCCGTTTTGAGGGATTATTGGGCGATGCTGTTTTGTTTTTTTTCAAAGAGCTGGTGCGCAAAGATGACAGGCTAGAAAAAACCCAAGCCGCTTTGCAACGAGAACATTTATGTATCGAAATGCACAAGCTCCAAGAAAATATCGCCCAACTCAAAGCCATACAAGAAAATTCTCCGATTCTGGGCGCTCAATTTGCGCCACAATTAGCGCAATTGGAACAAGCGCAAACTCGCCATAAGCAATTAATGCGTTTTAATCATCGCTTTGAAAATCAATTGTCAGAAATCCTGGATTGGGCAAAAGAGGTTTATTCCAGGCTTGATGAGATTTCTGATGATGTCAAAGAAACCAAAGAAGAACTCAAAGTCACCAAAAGTTTGGTTGAAGAAATTTTAGAAAAAGTCACCGAATTGATGGCGCGTCAAAATCTCTCTTCACAAATCAAAGCGCGTGACGAGTTTACTGTACACAACAGTGCCAGTTTGCAATTGATTCAAGAGGCAGCCTCACAACTCAAACAATTGCCCTCCCAAAATGCCGAATATAGTCACGTTTCAATTATGGTGGGCAGTGCGCTATCTTCTACCGGTGATTTGAAAAATGCCGAGCGCTTGTTTAGTCAAGCCATTTCTCACGCGCAAAATGAGGCTGAAAAAGCGTTGGCGCATTTTAATTTGTTCCAGGTGCTGTTACGGCGCAAAGCTTACCAAGACAGTTTGGCACATTTACAAGCCGCGATCAAAATTGATTCACAACGCTATGCTTTACATGATATAGCCAAAGGTTAT
>CAYFOB010000564.1:0-2148 GCA_964344525.1 uncultured Thiomargarita sp. | reverse complement strand
TGTTTAACATCATCTCCCAAAGGTTATATGCCCATTGAACGGATATTGGGCGCGGGTGGCATGGGCTGTGTCTTGCTGTGTCAAAATCAAAACCATTTGATCGAACAAAAAAAGGTGGTGGTTAAATGTTTTTGGGAAACACTCAAGGGCAATCTTATGGAAGTCTTTAAAGAACCTTTTGCGATGAAAAACCTCCCTTGTGTGCCAAAGCCGCTTGATTATGGTTATGCCGACAATCTTAAAGAACAACGGGCTTATTTCGTCACCGAATACATTGAGGGGGCGATAGATGGTGAAACCTGGCTAGAAAAAGAAGGCGTAATGGATTTAGAAACAGGTTTAGCAGTTGCTTTACAAATCGCAAAAGGATTGCACCTTGCTCATGAAAAAGGGACTTATCATATGGATATGAAACCCGCCAATATCTTGCTGAAACGCACCAAAAGTGGCATCGAAGTCAAAATCATTGACTTTGGTTTATCACAAGGCGCCACCTCCTTGGGAGAATACGCTTTACAAAAAAGTCATAGTGGACTGTCAAGCTTTGGACAAGCGGTGATTGGTGGCACTTTGGACTATGCACCACCAGAACAACAAAGCTTTGAACGCTATAAAAAACCGAGCGCGAAAAATGATCTATTTAGCTTTGGCGCCACCATGTATCGCTTATTCACCCATAAAAAACCGCGTCCTTTTCGAGAACGCAATTTGCCAAATGTGCCCACGTTGCGTGATTTGTTGTGTGATTGTGTTGAGGATGATCAGAAAAATCGTCCCGAATCTGCGCAGGAAATTGTGACTCAGTTAGAAAAAATTCAAGCGCAATTGACAGCGCCAGAAAAACCCGCACATTCAGAACAACAGCAAACTCAAGCGCAATTGACAGCGCCAGAAAAACCCGCCAAAGAAGCACATTCAGAACAAATCCAACAGCAAACTGTGCTACCAAAAGAAGAAAAGAAGGGCAAATTCTTTCAATTTGAGGTTGTCACTGTCAACGCCAAAGGAGAAATCTCCAACCGCAAACAAAAACAAGCCTTTTGCCAGACAGAAGAGTTGGGTAATGGTGTTGTATTGGAAATGGTAGAGATTCCTGGGGGTACATTTACGATGGGCTCCACTGAATATTCATGGGAACAACCTCAGCATTCCGTCACCATTGAACCCTTTTATCTGGGTAAATATCCTGTGACTCAGGCGCAGTGGGAAGCAGTAATGGGAAATAATCCGTCCCATTTTAAGGGAAAAAATCGTCCTGTAGAAATGATCTCATGGGATGATGCAGTCGCGTTTTGTGAGCAATTGTCCAAAAAAACGGGTAAAGCCTATCGCTTACCGAGTGAGGCGGAATGGGAATATAGCTGTCGTGCGGGTACGACGACCCCTTTTTATTTTGGTGAGACGATTACCACTGATTTGGCTAACTATGATGGTAATTATACCTACGGTTCTGCTCCAAAAGGCAAATATCGTAAACAAACAACTGATGTAGGGAGTTTTCCGCCAAATGCCTTTGGGCTGTACGATATGCACGGCAACGTGTGGGAGTGGTGTGCAGATCCTTGGCATGATAATTATGAAGGTGCGCCTACTGATGGGAGTGTGTGGGAAGGAGACAGCTCAGACCGGCTGCTGCGTGGCGGTTCGTGGCACAGCAACCCGGACTACTGTCGCTGCGCCCTCCGTAGCAGGCACAAGATAGGGGACGACGAGCGCGGTTTGCGTTTGGCGCTGTCTGTTGCTGCGTGGACTTAGCCCTCTGCCCTTTTGCCCTTTTGCCCTTTACCCTCTGCTTTTTTCCCTTTTCCCTTTTTTTTTGGAAAGTAGGAAGAATCTGAACGGATGGTAAGGGTTTTTGGGTTTTAGCCCCGCGCAGCGGAAAATTTTTTTTTTGGGGGGGTCAGGAGGCGTACAGCGGAAATAACTACAAGGATTATATTTAAGAACTGATGTTACGCACTCTTCTTCAATCTCATTGAGTACAACGGATTACGGGTAGATAAACGGATTAATCATTGAACTAATCCTAATTCCACCCTTAAAACGACAAGGATTACATTTAAGAATGGATAAGTCAAAACCTTGTAAGATTGGGGTTTATCCCTTCTTAAATGTATCAATAATAACTATTACTGATTTGGATAAAAT
>CAYFOB010000563.1:0-3172 GCA_964344525.1 uncultured Thiomargarita sp. | reverse complement strand
TAAGTCACTTGTTTTCTCTTGGAAATTCAACAATAAACGTCGCACCCTGCCCTAATTCACTTTCGCACCAGACAGAACCATTCATCGTGGTCACTAATTTTTTGACAATAAATAAACCTAAGCCTGTTGAATGCTCACCGCCGGTGGGCTTTGCTGTGAGGCGCTTAAATTTTCCAAATAACTTTTGCTTATCTAAATCACTCAGCCCAGGACCTTCATCTTGTATTTCGCAACGCACAATTTTTTCATCTTGATTTAGGCGGATAGTGATATTTTTGCCGCGTGGTGAATATTTGATCGCATTTGAAATAAGATTTTCCAATATTTGACGGATTGCGTTCTCATCGACAATGACCCTGTATTTTTTTTCCGAATACTGAAACTGCATTGTGATGTCCTTATCTTTTGCCTGTTGCGTATAACTATCCAATAACCATTGTAAAGAAGGCAAGATGTTAATGGGGGCGATTGATAAATTCATTTTGCCTGATTCAAGTGCATTAACATCAAGAAGGTTTTGAATTAATTCAAACATTTGTCGTGATGATATGGAAATGATATCCAAAAATCTAATCACTTTTGTTTTGGGCATTTGATCATAAGAAGTGCCAAGAAGCTCAGCAGCTGATTGAATGGTACCTAATGGATTTTTCAGATCATGTGCCGCAATGCCCAAAAATTCGTTTTTTTCCATATTTAATTGGAGTAATTGCTCATTTTTCTCATTCAGCTCATGGTTAAGTTGATTAAGTTGGTGATTTTTATCGTGTAGTTCGCGGGTACGTTCCACAATTTTTTCTTCCAAATCGGCATAAAATTGTTCCAGTTTTATTGTCTGAAAATAGCTGTTTAAGGCTTCCTTAACGGTTAAATGAAAATCGTTTAAATCTACCGGTTTGGCCATGTAGCGGTACAGGCTGGCGTGGTTAATTACATTTCCCATTCCCTCAATAGTGGCTTGACCCGTCAACATAATTTTCAGCGTTTTGGGAGAAAGGGCATGAACGCGCCTTAAGAATTCATCGCCTTTCATATTGGGCATAATGTAGTCAGCGATAACGATTGGTATTTCATAACCCTCTTCCCATAATTCATCTATGGCAACTAATCCCTCTTGAGCACTTTCAACGGTTTCTATGAGATATTCGCTATCCACCGCCCGCTTGAGTGCTTTTTTAAGGCTATTGAGCATGACTTGCTCGTCATCGACGCATAAAATAGCGAGTTTATTCATAATTTTTTAAACTTGATTGAATTGTTTCAATTAATTTTTTTGAATTCAAAGGTTTGTACAAACAACAATAAAGGTTGGCTTGTTCTTTGGCGCGTTGAATCGCCTCCTCATTGGCTTGCCCTGTCAGCATAATTTTGACAAGGTGCGGAAAATTTTGATGAATTTGAATGAGAAGCTCATCACCCTTCATGCCAGGCATCAACCAATCTGAAACAATCAGAATAATGGGAATGTTATCTTCGTCCAATTCTTCAATCAGTTCCAAGGCTTCATCAGCACTTTCAGCAATTTCATAGTTGTAAGTATCACCAAATGCTTGTTTAAGTTGTTTTTTGACGCTATTCAAAATCACAACTTCATCATCAACACATAAAATAACGGGTTTATTTTGTTTCATGGGTTTTAGCAGAAATCTTGGACTTCAATATGGTTATTTTTGAATTGGCAAAAACACCGCAAATGTCGTTTGACCCTCAACACTTTCAACTTTTATTTGACCTTCATGTTTTTCAATAATCTTTTTGATAATATCTAATCCTAAGCCACTACCTTCGCCGTGCGCTTTGGTGGTGAAAAATGGTTCAAAAATTTTTTGTTGAATTTCTGGTGGAATACCCAGACCAGTATCGGTGATATAAATCTGCACTTGATTGTCTTGTTGTTTAACGGCAATGGTTAAAGTGCCTTGGTAATTCATCGCATGCAAGGCATTTTGAATCAAATTAGTCCATATTTGATTCAGTGCATCAGGATAACACAATATCGGCGGCACGTTGCTATCATATACACGCTTTAAGTGAATGCCATGCTTGAGTTGATTGTGATAAAGTGTCAAAATTGTTTCAATACCCTCCGTTACATTAGTAAGCACTTTTTCACCAGAGTGGTCAAAATGCGCAAAATTTTTGAGGGCAAACACCACTTTGGCAGCGCGTTGGGATGAAGTGGCAATCGTTTCAGTACTTTGTTGTAAACTAACCAATTGATAAGCCATTTCTAAAATCGTTTTATCGCTTAACAGGGGAAAAAATTGCTCTATGTTTTCATAAGCCCCTATTTCTACCAAATGATCAGCCATCTTTGTGGCATTATCAATGCCCTGTTCTTCTAATTGATGAACCAAAGTTCTTCTCAAGCGACGTTGTTCTCGGGACGATAAAATCGTTTCGTTTTGAAGTGCTTGTTGCAATAAGGCAAAAAAATCTTGCTCTTGTGTTTCAGACAATGATCGAAAAAAGGCCGGTAATTTTGTGAGTGTTTGATTTAAGAACACGCTTATATTATCTACAGATAATTGAATAGCCCCAAGTGGTGTGTTGATTTCGTGGGCAACGCCAGCCACCAGTTGTCCTAACGCAGCCATTTTTTCAGATTGAATCAATTCATCTTGGGTGGCTTTCAATTGTTCCAGGGTGTTGCTTAAATCCTCATTTTTATGCTCAAGATGTTTTTGCAAATCCCGCAAAGCCAAATGGGTTTTAACACGCGCCAAAACTTCTTCAACTTGAAACGGTTTAGTAATATAGTCTACACCACCGACTCCAAAAGCTTTTACCTTATCCAAGGTTTCACTTAGAGCGCTGAGAAAAATAACGGGAATATCGCGCGTTTTTTCATCTGCTTTTAATTGTTCGCAAACTTGATAGCCATCCAAGTCTGGCATTTTAATGTCAAGCAAAACCAAATCTGGTGGTTTAGTTTGCGCAGTAGCGAGTGCCACGCGCCCATTTGGCACAGGCCTCACAATATATCCTTGTTTACTCAGTATGTCGGTCAACAAGCGTAAGTTTTCGATAATATCATCAACAATCAAAAGATTGCCTTTTTGTGTGTTTGTTTGATGATGAGTCATTTTAACGTCTATTTTTAAGAAAAATACTTATGACTCGATGTTCAAGTTAGTTAATTAGAATATTATGATATTTTAATAAAAATATT
>CAYFOB010000562.1:0-3187 GCA_964344525.1 uncultured Thiomargarita sp. | reverse complement strand
CTCAATGATTTAGCTAAACAAGAAGGGCAAATCATTCTTTTTATTGATGAATTGCATACGATGGTTGGTGCGGGTAAAGCCGAAGGGGCGATGGATGCCGGTAATATGCTTAAACCTGCCTTAGCGCGGGGCGAGCTACATTGTGTCGGTGCAACGACTTTGGATGAATACCGCAAATACGTCGAAAAAGATGCCGCCTTAGAGCGACGTTTTCAAAAGGTATTAGTGGAAGAACCCAATGTTGAAGATACGATTGCTATTTTACGCGGACTGAAAGAACGCTATGAAGTTCATCATGGAGTCGATATTACTGATCCCGCCATTGTGGCGGCGGCAACGCTTTCGTATCGCTATATTACTGACAGACAATTGCCTGATAAAGCGATTGATTTGGTAGACGAAGCCGCAAGTCGCATTCGTATGGAAATTGATTCTAAACCGGAACGCATTGATCGGTTGGATCGTCGTTTGATTCAACTCAAAATTGAACAGCAAGCAATCAAAAAAGAAAAGGATAATGCTTCAAAACAGCGTTTAGGAAGACTGAAGGATGAAATCAAACAATTGGAAAAAGAGCTCGCGGATTTGACTGAATTGTGGCGGGCTGAAAAAGCCAGTGTTCAAGATGCCAACAAAATTAAAGAGGAGTTAGAACAAGCCCGTTTAGCGATGGAAACAGCGCGTCGTGCTGGAGATTTAGAGCGCATGGCAAAATTGCAATATGAAGACATTCCGGCTTTGGAAAAACAATTGGCTGCCACCGCCCAAGCAGAGCAACAAGAAATGCAATTATTACGCAATGCCGTCACAGAGGAAGAAATTGCAGAAGTGGTTTCCAAATGGACAGGCATTCCTATCAACAAAATGTTAGAAGGAGAACGCGATAAATTGCTCCGTATGGAAGAAGCCATACATCAGCGTGTAATTGGACAAGATGAAGCTGTGCAAACGGTGGCTAATGCTATCCGCCGCGGACGTGCTGGTTTAGCTGATCCTAATCGCCCCAATGGTTCATTTTTATTTTTAGGACCCACCGGCGTGGGTAAAACAGAATTGTGCAAAGCCTTAGCCAACTTTTTATTTGACACAGACGAGGCGATGGTACGCATTGACATGTCAGAGTTTATGGAAAAACATTCAGTGGCACGATTGATAGGCGCACCGCCGGGCTATGTCGGCTATGAAGAAGGCGGCTATTTAACAGAAGCTGTGCGACGTCGCCCTTATTCCGTGATTTTGCTAGATGAAGTGGAAAAAGCCCACCCTGATGTCTTTGGCGTATTGTTGCAAGTACTAGACGATGGACGCTTAACTGATGGACAAGGACGAACGGTGGATTTTCGCAACGCGGTGATTGTGATGACTTCCAATTTAGGTTCACAAATCATCCAAGAAATGGCTGGCGAAGAAAATTATGATGCCATGAAAACCGCAGTGATGGACATTGTTGGGCAACATTTTCGTCCAGAATTTATCAACCGTATTGATGACGTCGTGGTATTTCATCCACTGGGCAAAGAACAAATTCGCGCCATTGCCAACTTACAAATTGATTATTTGCGTAAACGCTTACAAACACAAAATATAGGATTGATTGTCAGCGATGCGGCTTTAAACAATATTGGCGCTGCTGGTTTTGATCCTGTGTATGGGGCGCGTCCATTGAAACGTGCTATTCAACAAAACTTGGAAAATCCGTTAGCACAAAAAATTTTGGCAGCACAATTTGTTTCAGGAGAGACTATTGAAATAGATTGGCAAAATGGGGCGATGCAATTTAATAAGTGATGTGACGCATTTTTCTTCAAACAAAGGCTTCGCTAAGCTTGGAACGAAAAAAAATTCAACGGTTTTTTTTCGTTCCAAGCTTAGCGAAGCCGCTTGTGAACGAGGCTGCGTAACATCAATTAATAACTGCTAAAGTGAACGCCTTAAAAACAGAAAATCAGTCCTTAAAAGGCGGATTGAATGAGCTGAAAGGCAGAATGCTCTAGTACAGTTATCAAACTGTACTCATTTAATTTTTACCAAGGAAATCATAAATAATTATGCGCTTCTTTAACACCTTTGGTCCCTGTGATCTTACCCAAAACTACGTTGTCCCACGCACCACAGATATTGCCGATTTTGTCCAACGTCTAAAAATGGGACGATATATTGTCATTTTTGCGCCACGCCAAACCGGTAAAACCACCTTCTTTCGTTGGGCATTAGAAGCATTAACAAATGAAGATGACACTTATTTACCGATTCAATTGAACTTTGAAGCTTATCAAGAACTGTCACCAGAGGATTTTTATTCTTCTCTGAAAAAAGATATTCAACAGGAAATTGAGGATAGTAAACAATTTAAACAATTACAAAACGACACCTTTTTTTGCCAGTTCTTAGAAAACTATTCAATGAGCTCTCATCTTACCATGATGAGGTTTTTTGAAATGCTTGGTGGCTATCTTCAACATTATCGGGTTAGTATTATTATTGATGAATTTGACGGTATTCCCAGAACAGAAGTTAAAAATTTTTTGCATACATTACGCAAGATTTATCTTTCCAGAAAACCTACCCGTTGTCCATACAGCTTGGGCATTGTTGGCGTTAAAAGCATCACTCAAACTATGACCGCTCGATTTCGCCTTTTAATATTCAAGACGAATTTGCTTTGTCCAATTTTACCCTTGCACAAGTACAAGAACTTTTAGGGCAATATACCGAAGAAACGGGACAAGCTTTTGCGCCCAAAGTGATTGAAAATATTTATAATCAAACGGTTGGGCAACCGTTTCTTATTAACCGCCTGGCACAACTTTTAACGACAAAAGTAGCCAATGAGAAAACCATTTCTACCACGGATTTTGAAAAGGCGCTTCAACAGATTTTAAATGAACAAAATGTGCATTTATCACACTTAAGCACCAATATTCGTAGCAAACCGCGATTTGAAACTCTTTTGATAGAAATTTGCTCATACAATGCCGGCATACCCTTTAATATTCGCAATGAATTGATCAGCGAATTGGTGACTTATGGTGTCTTAAAAGCCGGTGCTGATGGTTTTTGCGAAATGGCGAATCCGATTTATCAATATTGCATTGTGCAAACCTTTCAACCATTATTTAATGGGTTAGAGCGGCAATATCTACACTGAAGTTCGTACTGGGCGGGGGCGCATGGATTTAATCATTTT
>CAYFOB010000561.1:0-3191 GCA_964344525.1 uncultured Thiomargarita sp. | reverse complement strand
ATTATTATTATGTAATTTTGGGATTATCGCTGATCGCAAGCAGCAAACCTTGTCGATTAGTGGGGATGATGCCTTGTTGTTTCATCAGCGGATAGGGAATAACAAGATTGAAATGGTTGATGATCCCCCTATAATTTATTGGGATTCTGTTGAAAAAATTGAGCGGGGGCGCGCTGCCGTTTATGATTTTTGTGTGCCACAAAGCCATTCTTTTGTAGCCAATGGTTTTTTTAATCATAACACCACATTGGCGCATATTGTGGCCTGTGAAATGGATGTTAACATTCGTCAAACGTCGGGACCTGTTTTAGAAAAGCCTGGTGATTTAGCGGCTATTTTGACGAATTTGGAGGCGCGTGATGTGTTGTTTATTGATGAAATTCACCGTTTGAGTTCTGTGGTAGAAGAAATCCTTTATCCAGCGATGGAGGATTTTCAATTAGATATTATGATTGGTGAGGGACCCGCAGCACGTTCTATTAAATTGGATTTGCAGCCCTTTACATTGGTGGGGGCTACTACCCGTGCTGGTTTATTGACATCGCCTTTGCGTGATCGTTTTGGGATTGCACAACGATTAGAGTTTTATAATCACCAAGATTTGGCGGGTATTATTACCCGTTCTGCTAATATCTTGAATGTGCCAATTGATGCCGCTGGTGCAATGGAGTTGGCACGCCGTTCGCGTGGGACACCGCGCATTGCTAATCGTTTGCTACGGCGGGCGCGTGATTATGCCCAGGTGCGTGCAGATGGTAAAATTACTCAAGATGTGGCACAAAAAGCCTTGGATTTATTGAATGTTGATGCTTGTGGCTTGGATGTGATGGATAAAAAATTGCTACTGGCTATTATGGAGAAATTTGATGGGGGGCCTGTTGGTGTGGAGAGTTTGGCGGCTATTCTTAGTGAGGAGCGTGGTACGATAGAGGAGGTAATAGAGCCGTTTTTGTTGCAACAGGGTTTTATAATGCGTACCTCAAGGGGACGAGTGGTAACACGCTCTGCATGGCAACATTTTGGTTTAACCCCTAAAACGTCACAGGATTTATTTGGATAATGGACTTGTCCCTAAATAATTTGAACTGTGATTTATGTGATTGATCTGATAAATCATAAGAATCACAGTTCAAAATTATTTAATTTGAACTGTGATTTATGTGATTATTATGAAAGAATTTATTTGGTCTGTTCGCGTTTATTATGAAGATACTGATGCTGCCGGCGTTGTTTATCATGCCAATTATTTGAAATTTATGGAACGCGCTCGCACCGAGTGGTTGCGTGAAATGGGAATTGAGCAAACGCAATTGAAACAACAATATAATTGTATATTTGTGATGCGGCAAATTTCTATTGATTTTTTAAAACCGGCTTTGTTTAACGATTTGTTGGATGTATCGGTTAGCATAACTCAGTTGGGCAAAGCCAGTTTAACAATAGCGCAACAAGTGCTACGCGACACAGATATTATATGTACTGCGGTTGCTAAAGTTGCGGCTGTTAATGCTGTTAGTTTGCGTCCCCAGAAGTTATCGCCAAACCTGCTCAAGGCGTTAAAAATTAATAACTGATCAACTTTCAAAAATGAATGAATTATCATTGCTACAATTAGTACTAGAAGCCAGCTTGTTAGTGCAAATGGTTATGTTGCTACTCCTGCTGATTTCCATCTATTCGTGGACATTGATTGTGCTTAAAAGTTTTTCCTTGAAAAAAAACCGCCGGGCGACAGATTATTTTGAAAGTCGCTTTTGGAAAGATAAGGATTTGAATGCTTTGTACAATGACATTGATAGCCAAGCGCCGACGGGCATAGCAAGTATTTTTAGCGCAGGTTATCAGGAATTTGTGAGACTGCGCAAACAACCCAATATAACGCCACCCGCTTTGGTCGAAGGCTCGCAACGTGCCATGCGTGCGGCATTGCATCAAGAGTTGGATGCTTTGGATGTTCATTTAGCCGCATTGGCAACTATCGGTTCAGTCAGTCCCTATATTGGTTTGTTTGGCACCGTTTGGGGGATTATGAATTCATTTCATGCTTTGGGCAATGTACAACAAGCGACTTTAGCGATGGTGGCTCCGGGCATTTCTGAGGCGCTCATTGCCACGGCAATGGGTTTGATTGCTGCGATTCCAGCCGTCATCGCTTACAATATCTATGTTGATAATGTGGATCGTTTAACTACCCGCTATGAAACTTTTTTGGATGGATTTGCGGGGATTTTGCAACGTCAAGCGTATGCCAGCATGGTTGATAATGTAAACACTGTGCGTGTTTGAACGTCAAAAAATTAACACAAGGGTTGTTGGAGTCCAACAATCGTAAAACTTTGCTGATAATTGATATGTCACGCTATCGTCGTCGTCGTCTTTCTGACATAAATGTTGTACCTTATATTGATGTGATGTTGGTGTTGTTGATTATTTTTATGATCACCTCGCCCTTGCTAAGCCAAAGCGTGGAGGTAGAATTACCCCGCGTTGGACAAGCGAAAACGGTTACTCCTGAGCAGGTGAAATTTATAATCGTGACTGTTGATGCACAGGGGAAAATATTTTTAGATGAGGATAAACAAGCATTAACAAAGGATGATTTGTTGACTCGCGTAACAGCAAGCCTGCGTTTTGCCCCTAATTCGCAGGTTTTAGTGCGGGGGGACAATCGATTGGCTTATGGCGAAGTGGTGAAGGTTATGTCATTATTACAAAAGGCAGGGGTAGAAAAGGTGGGCTTACTAACCAAACCTTTTGAGAACTGATGGATAAAATCATTTCATTTATCATAGCGCTTGTTCTCCATGCCCTGTTGCTGGTGATAGCCTTTGTCAGCCTTGAATGGCCACAGCCACGCCAGCCTGCGCCAGAGAATATCATACAAGCTGTGGCTGTTGAAGAAACTCAATTGCTTGCTGCACAGCAGCAGTTGATGTTGAAAAAACGTCAGCAGCTCGAGGAGGAACAAGCACGCCAATTGGCTGTGCAAAGACGTTTAGAGGTTGAGCGTGAAAGGAAGCGTCTGGCTGAGGAGCGGGCACGTCGATTGGCTGAGGAAAAACGTCAGGCTGAGGAACGAGCACGCCAGTTGGCTGAGGAAAAGCGCAAAGCTGAGGAAAAGCGTCAGGCTGAGAAGCGAGCACGCCAGTTGGCTGAGGAAAAGCGCAAAGCTGAGGAAAAGCGTCAGGCTG
>CAYFOB010000560.1:0-3191 GCA_964344525.1 uncultured Thiomargarita sp. | reverse complement strand
AATCACATAAATCATAAGAATCACAGTTCAAAATTATTTAGGGACAAGTCTAATTCCTAAAGCAATTTTCAAAATTAGTTTTTAACGTTCTATGTATAACCGCTTAATTTTATTTTTGTTGATTGGATGGATAGGAACGCAGTCCCTTATGGCGGAAGAGACGATAACAGTCGCCATTACGCCAAGTACGCCTTGGGTTTCCTTTGATTCTAATGTTTCAGTCGAATCACGGATTCCTTCAGGTTTTAGTATTGATCTTTGGACAAGCATTGCCAAAGAATTGAATGTGCAGACGCGTTGGCTTTATCAGGAAAGTACTGCTGCTGTTTTTCAAGCTGTTAAAGCACAACAGGCAGATGTGGGCTTGGTGAATTTTCCACCTTCGACAACAAAATTGGGTCTTCAGGTGATGGTATTGACAGAAACAAAAATGTGGCAAGTGATTGTGCAGGCGGTCAAACAGCTTATTCAACAAATACCATCACGGCTTATTTTAATTGTGTTTTTGGTCCTTTTAGGCTTTGCTATTGTTCGTTGGATTTTGGACCGTTTTAGCGCTCGTGAATCTCGCCAATTTTCGGGTCACTTTTTATTGGGGGTTTATGATGCATTTTGGTGGAATATCATTTTATTGTTGGGCTGGGAAAATGAAGGAGGAAACAGAACGATAGGCAAAATCTTTGATCTTGCTTGGCATTTGTTGGGATTGTTGTTATTAGGCACCTTTATGGGTATGTTAACAGCTTCTTTTACCCTAGAATCGGTTGAGCAACAAATTAAGAAGATTGAGGATATTGATGGTAAACAAGTTGCAGTGTTAGAGGATGCGCCGTATGCCCAGAGATATTTACAACGACGTGATAACACAACGGAAATCGTATTGGTGAAGAATCTCCAAGAAGCTGCTCAAAAGCTTATAAATATGGAAGTGAATGCTGTTGTTCATAAGGGCATAGAACTTGAGCAATTGGCTCAACAAATCAATAAAAATGATAATCAGGTTCGAGTTCTCCCCCAAGTAGTCAATCAGCAACAATATGCTGTTGTGGTGCCTAATGCTCATCCTCATGCCGATTCCATTAATACGTTGTTAACCCGCTTCGATCAGCCCCAAGGACTTGAAGAAAGTTTAGCTAAGCGACTTTTTGCAAAATGGAAAATTGAGAAATAAAAAGTTCGATATATTTTGTCCCAAACTAAAGTTTGGACTCCTTGGATTAGGAGTCCAAACTTTAGTTTGGAACATTTTTTGTCAAGCACTATTGATAAATAACCGTTGATGCCACAGCCTTGCTTGAAGCCGTTTGGTCCACCATTTGAGCCTTGAACTGGATTTCAGCCACATCAAAGCTGCTAATCAAATTGTTGGCGATGGCTTGTAGTGTTTGGCTACTTAGGCTCCTTGCTTGCAAGGTGAAGGTAAAGCTAAGTCGATCGTTGGTTGCTAGGGTAAAAGAATCACGGATGGAAATTTTCCCTGTTTCGTTGATTTTTATGTCAATGTTCATCTCTTTGCTTTTGTCACCCTCAATGCTCACTTTCACTTGGGGGGTGAGTAGCTGCCAAACCTTTGGATTTAGCTTACCTTCAAGAGAATAAGCAAGGGGCAGCGCGTTAGGGTTGCTGAGCTCAAGATGATACTGATTTTTTTGCCCAATCGGCAGGGCATTTTTTTTACTGACTATTTTTAGTTGGGGAGGCTGTAGGGCACCTACTTGGGTTGCGCTGGTAGCCTTAGCCTTAACGCAATGATTGTTCATTTCATCCCCATAGGCTTGATCAAAGGCGATGAAATGCGTTTCAAGTTGAGCGATGTCCTTGTTCTCCTTTGTAGAGAAGCTGAGTTGAACATTTTGCTCTGCCCCAGGTTGTAGCGTGTTAAGGTGCCATGTGACTCGGTTGTTGGCGATGACGGCGCCTGTCGCTATGATAGAATTGATGGCAGGGGGGAGTGTGGCAATTAGGGTGGGTTGATGGATTGGCCAATTTCCAGCATTAGATATCCGAATCTGTTGGAGGATGGGCTTGCCTGCATGGCTCAATTTGGGGACTTTTGTATGAATGGATAACAGGGGCGCATGCCAATGAACCTTATTTTTTACCGTTTGGGCGGAGAATCCTTCCTTAGCGTGGGCTGATACTTCATGAACATCGGTGCTTGGTTTTAGCAAATGTGGCACCACTTGATAATGCTCAACCCATTCCTGTTGTGGCCATAGCCGTGTGTTGGTAAAGACGATCTGTCTGTGCTTGCGTCGTTCAAGAATACGCACCTTGCTAAGAACATCTTCAAACCACCACTCTTCAGGAACGCGGCTCACAAGTTGTACGCCTTTGGCGGATATTCCCCCTTGGTTGGTAACCCCCACCTGTACATGAAGACGGTCACAGACGGAGAGCGTCGCTTCAGGGAGCCACTGCTTACTAAATCCAGGCCCCTCTGGACGTAGATGTGCATTGATGACAAGCTTAGCTTGAGTTCCCAATGTTTTTTGGTGAGTTATGTTCATTTTATAGCAAGCCTCGCCCTTAATTAGGGCTTGGGCATTATTAGCCCACGAACGTGGTTTGAGTGTAATTTCAAGGGTAGCCTTTTCATCTGGTTTGAGAGCGGACAAGTGCCAGAGCAATCGTGGATGGGCAGCTGGGTAAATTTCCACGCGGCGATTTCGTTGCATGTTTTGTTCATCACGTCCCCTTTCTAGTGGTTCGCGTTTACCTCGCCCATCGGTGTTTAGATGTTTTGGATCAAATCCAGATAAAACGAGAATATCCTTGACAGCTGCAGCGCGGCGCATCGACAATTTTTTATTATATGCGCTGGAACCACGATCATCAGTATGTCCCACCAACCAATAGGAATGGGATTGATCCATACGTTGCATCAGTTTTTTGAGTTTTTCCCGCAATGCAACGTTCAATGTGTCGTGACCAATCGGAAAACCCTCCAAATCTCCCAGCAAGGTTGGGGGACAAAAGGAGAGTTGACGGGTTTCAAAGGACGTTTTTCCCATGCTTGATTTGATTTGTTCTACAAAAAACAATTCATCAGGCGGTAAGGGACGTCGGATTTCGAGACCATGGACGACTTGCTCCAAGGCATTACCGCCAGATTCATCGGTGATGTTATGCAATAACAGCTTTAGAGGCTGTTTTGGAAAAAAATGAGAGAAGACTCTTTACCTTTTCAG
>CAYFOB010000559.1:0-3206 GCA_964344525.1 uncultured Thiomargarita sp. | reverse complement strand
ATATTTAAGAAGGGATAAACCGCGCATCTTATAAGGTTTTGACGGTGCCCGTATTTTATCGCTTTCCGTTATTGTCGGTGGAAGAAAACATGATCTTCAATTGGCGTGGGAAGAAGAACGGGGTGCTTAAGATTAACTTAAGATTCAACAATTACTATGCCTCTCCAATTTGTTCACAACCGTTAAGAGGTTAATGCATAGTACCATTTTTATTAACAAACATTAACAAATGCCAATAAACGGGGTTGTAATTTTTCAAGCGTACCTTACATAGTGTTGGAGCGTATAATTAATCTAGTCAAGCAATGAAATACGTTACCAGCAAACAAGCAAGTAAACAATTGGGGTTACACCCAAACACATTGAGGCGTTACGCAAACAATGGAACAATCGAAACCTACAAAACCAAGTCAGGCCAAAGACGATACAACATCGAAGCCTATCTTGGTCAACAACAACAAAGCACCACCATTTGCTATTGTCGTGTCTCAAGCCCAAAACAGCGCAACGATCTTGAAAGACAAGTCAAGTTCATGCGAGAACAATACCCAGGAGCCGAAATCGTCAAAGACATCGGAAGCGGGCTCAACTATAAGCGTAAAGGGCTTAAATCCTTATTGGGACGCGCAATGCAAGGAGAAGTGCGCCCTAAGAGGGTATATATTTGATACATAAGGAAATGTTGTCCTGATACAACGGACATAAAGCAGCAACTTACCTGATGGTTAAAGCCAAAGGGGACTGTAGCATGTTGTGAAAAGGGTAGTGAGGGGCGGTGTTGCCCCAAGATGTTACTCAGCTAAACTATATATGGTTAAAGTCGAATTACTTGAACCCCAGTCCAAGGTCATAATTGCATGATGCTACGCAAGTACACCTGAAAGCGTAGGATTGTCATAGCTTTTAGAAGTTCTCCATAAAAGTTAAGTATCTGACAATCGCCACATCGTCGTTCGATGGAACGGACGGAAAGGGAACCTAAGTATAGTGAGATTTAGATATATACTAACTAGGGGATTGTCTAAGGGAAGTAATTCCTAAGACAACGGAGTCCTCATAGTACCCGCAATGTTGTGAAACATAATACGAATGGGCTATAAACTCATTGAAGGGGAAGGGGGGCAGGTTTACCGCAATTAACTTAGAGAGTCAATCCGTATGGATAATAAAGTCTCACGAAGGCTAGTGCAGGATGGCGGAAATTTCCAGGCCACCTACACTCGAAGCAGAGCTTCGATGAATGCATTCCCAAGCAGGAGCTTGGGAACGAGAATAAATAGGTTTTCTCGTTCCCAAGCTCCCGCTTGGGAATGCATGCCCCGAAGCTCCGCTTCGAGTGGCCTGGAAATTTCCGCCCTCCGGCACTAGTTGCAATCCATAAAAAGAGTACCGAAAATCCTAATTGGATTTGGAAAGGAGATGGGTCATTATATAGATTTATGTATCAAGAAGAACTATATATAATGGCCGACGAAAAGATTAAATCGAAATCAGGTAATATGACAGCTGGTCCAGATGGAGAAACATTAGATGGCTTATCAGTGAATTGGATAGAAAATACCATCAAAGCAATGAAAACCCAGCAGTATAGGTTTTCACCAGCTAGGGCAACTTATATCCCAAAGCAGGGCGGTAAAACACGACAATTAAGTGTAGCATCGCCCAAAGATAAAGTAGTCCAAGAAGCAATTAGGAGCATACTTGAAGCGATTTATGAACCCACGTTCAGTGAGGCTAGTCACGGATTTAGAGCTAACAAGAGTTGCCACACTGCCCTAAAACAAGTTAGAAATCATTGGTCAGGGGTGAGCTGGATAGTAGAAGGGGATATTAAAGGGTGTTTCGACAATATACCTCATAAACTATTACTGAACGTCATTAGAGAAAGAATCAAGGATGAACGATTCGTGCAGTTGATCGGGCAAGCCCTTAAAGCGGGTTGGATCGAAAATGGTCAACTAATCCACAGCAAAATAGGTACGCCACAAGGCAGCGTGTTATCCCCAATACTGGCTAACATATACCTAGACAAGTTCGATAAGTATATGGAAGGTATAATAAAAAGCACAGAAAAAGGGAAGTACCGACGTAGAGACCCGGCATACAAAAGAGTTGGTTACAAATATAGCCAAGTGTCTAAACAAATCAATGAGTGTCAAGATAAAGAGAAAAGAAAAACACTTATTGGAGAATACAAGAAGTTAAAAGGACAAGCCCTCAAGATGTCAAGTGGGGTTAGAGAAGACACTGAGTTTATACGGGTTAAATACGTTAGATATGCAGATGATTGGATGGTGGGGATAAATGGCCCTCTTAAACTTGCAGAAAAAATTAAGGGGGAATGCGCGGAATACCTAAAATCAACGCTCGAATTAGAACTTAGCTGGGATAAGACGCACATAAGGGTGGCAAAAAAAGAGTCAGCAAAATTCTTAGGCGTAAACATAAGGATTGGAGACTTAAACCAGAAAGTAATGAGAGTTACAGAAAAAGGAAATATTCACACTAGTGCCGGAGGGCGGAAATTTCCAGGCCACTCGAAGCGGAGCTTCGGGGCATGCATTCCCAAGCGGGAGCTTGGGAACGAGAAAACCTATTTATTCTCGTTCCCAAGCTCCTGCTTGGGAATGCATTCATCGAAGCTCTGCTTCGAGTGTAGGTGGCCTGGAAATTTCCGCCATCCTGCACTAGAAGGACTACTGGTTGGACACCATTGATGTACGCGCCAATTGATGAAATTGTTGAAAGGCTATACAAAAAGGGCCTATGCACAAGTAATGGATTTCCCACGACAAAACCAATATGGGCGCAGTGGGATGATGTTCAAATCATCCAGCAATACAACGCGATAAACCGGGGAATCTTAAATTACTATTCATTTGTAGAGAATTACAGCCAATTAACAAGAGTGCAATATATTTTACAATACTCAGCGGCCAAGACGTTAGCCCAAAAACACAAAACGAAAATGACCAGGATTTTTGCGAGCAGAGGTAAGCAGTTGACAACCAAAGTCACCAAAGACGAAAAGGTCATTAAAGAAGTTAGCCTATTTTTGAATAAGGACTGGTCATATAACAGACACAGATTTAAAGGAACGGGGAAAAAATTCAATTGGGATTTACACATAACCCATAGGACAGCCACGAAATTATATAACTGATGTTACGCATCCTCGTTCCCAACCTCCTGGTTGGGAATGACTG
>CAYFOB010000558.1:805-3213 GCA_964344525.1 uncultured Thiomargarita sp. | reverse complement strand
AGCCACAGGCATTCCCAAGCAGGAGCTTGGGAACGAGAGTGCGTAACATCAGTTATTTAGGGACAAGTCTAATAGTACCATATCCCCCCGCTTTTGCCAGCTCTTCTGGTGTGGTGGCAGGATGACAAGCTAAGCTCCTAGCATCTCCAATAGACTTGTCCCTAAATAATTTTGAACTGTGATTTTTATGATTTATGTGATTGATTTGAGGAAAAAAATCCGGATTAGCCCCCTCATAATAATCAGATCAATCACATAAATCACAGTTCAAATTATTTAGGGACAAGTCTAATATTAACTAATTTTTCATTATAATGAACAATCAACAAATCCGCCAACTTCGCAGCCAAGCCCATCATTTAAAACCAGTTGTCATGATTGGCGCAAAAGGTATCACCGAAAACGTGTTAGCAGAATTAAATCAAGCGTTAGAAGACCATGAATTAATTAAAGTTAATATTGCAGGCGCAAATAAAGAAGAAAGACGTGCTCTCACAGAAGAACTTTGTCAAGCCAGTTCTGCAGAATTAGTGCAACTTATTGGTCGTATGAGCATTTTGTATCGCCCCAATAAAAAAACTTAACTGATGTTACCCACCTTCGTTCGGCGTTTCATAGAAACTAAATCAGATTTTTTAGAAAAATCGGATTTTTAGTCTTATGTGACTGATGTTACGCACTCTCGTTCTTAGCGAAGGCGTGGGAATGCATTGACGACGCGCCAGCGTCGAGGTATGTCGAGCAAGTTGGCATCCTGTTTGCATCGCAAACCGCGACATGCATTCCCACGCCTTTGCTCACTGCCATTAAGTTAAGAGCTTCGCTAAGCTTGGAACGAAAAAAACATCCCGAATTTGTTGGAGTGCTTCGCCCCGCTTTGCACGGTTTTTTGCAATTATCCTAAAGATGCCGCAATTTAATATTAAGTGTTTGAATACGATAAGCAATCTGACGTGGTGTCATATTTAACAATCGTGCGGCTTTTGCCTGTACCCATCCTGCTTGTTCTAGTGCAGCCATGACACGTTCTCGTTCATCCAAATTGGGATCATTAAGATCGATTTTTGGCGCATGTCCGCTTAAAGGAATTTTTTCCTCAAGCCCTGTCAAACTGACAATGGAACGATCTATCATTTTTTCTTCACATAAAATTGTGGCACGTTCCAAACAATTTTCCAGTTCACGTACATTACCTGGCCAATTATGACGCATTAGTAAACGAATAGCACTGTCAGTCATTTCTAGTTGACGACCCTGCTTTTTGGCAATTTTATTGACTAAAAATTGTGCCAATTCTGGAATATCTTCTGTACGCTCGCGCAGTGGGGGCAATACAATCGGCATCACATTCAGGCGATAATATAAATCTTCACGAAACTTGCCTTCATCAACTTGTGCCTCAAGATCAATATTGGTTGCAGTGATGATGCGTACATCTACTTTCAAGGTGCGATTGCCACCCACCCGTTCAAATTCTCCTTCTTGTAAAACGCGCAACAATTTTGCCTGAAATGCCGGCGGAATGTCGCCAATTTCATCTAAAAATAACGTGCCTCTGTTTGCACGTTCAAAACGTCCTTTATGTTGGCTAATGGCGCCACTAAATGCCCCTTTTTCATGCCCAAAAAGTTCAGACTCCAATAAATTTTCTGGCAGCGCCGCGCAGTTGACTTTGATAAATTCGTTATTATTGCGCGGTGAATTATAGTGAATTGCGTTAGCAATCAATTCTTTACCAGTGCCAGATTCGCCACGAATCAAAACGGTAGTATTCCATTTTGCGACTTGGCGCACTAATTCAAATACCCGTTTCATGGGAGGCGCGTGACCAATAATATTTTTAAAACCATAATTACCACGCACCGCTCGGCGCAAACGATCACGTTCATCGGTTAAATCGCGCCGTTCCCGTTCAATTTCATTGGCTAAACGGACAGTTTGTGCGACTAATTGCGCGACCATTTCCATAAAACGAGTACGGTCTTTTAGTAAACCATCATTGTTAGGTTGGGCGGTGAGTACACCGATAGGTGACTCTTCATCGGCTAGATGGATAGGGATACCAATGAAGGGAAGCGTTGGATCATAAAGACCTAAACGGTCTAAAAAACGGGGTTCTTTGGCAATGCGTTCAATAATCAGTGGTTGCCCTGTTTGTAAAATCGCACCGACAACACCTTCTCCTGGACGATAGCGCACCTTGCTGGGTGGCTGCCTATTGCCAGTATGGACAGCAGTAATGGACAATTCGCCAGTCTCGTTGCGTAATGTAACCATACCATGCTGCATACCTGCATAATCATGTAACACTTGCAAAACGCCCTGCAAAGTTTCTTGCAATTTTAGGGAACGGCTCAATACTTGCCCCACCCGAAATAGGGCATCAAGTTCTGCTTCAATGAGGGCGG
>CAYFOB010000558.1:0-795 GCA_964344525.1 uncultured Thiomargarita sp. | reverse complement strand
ACACTAGCTTTTCCGAGTGGTTGGAAATTGAATGATAAAACGACTCCCTTGAATATAATCTGGATCAATGCGTATGGTACCGGCGTGCATGTTGACAACATCTTGAACAGCGGCAAGTCCCATGCCAGTTCCTTTACCAGCTTTTTTCGTGGTAAAAAACGGTTCAAATATTTTAAAGCGTAAATGATCAGGAATACCCTTACCGGTGTCTTCAATGATCACATTGACCAGCTCAAAATCGCTGGAAGTCACAATACGCAATTCTCGTTGTCCTTGAATATTGATCATAGAATCAATTGAATTATCAATCAGTTGCTTAAACATACCACGCAAGCGTTTGACATGTCCCAATAGAGAAGGCAACACTAAACAGGGACTCCAATCTACCATAATTCCTTGTGCAAGTAAACGTTGTGTAGAAATCATCAGTATGTCGCGGATTAATTCATTTAAATTCACTGGGGTCACCGAAGCATTATCAGAATCAGGAAGACACTGATGCAGATGTTCTACTGCATGATTAACAGAATCTAAAGTTTCTTGTAAAGCGGAGCAAAGAGGATCTTTAGTGCATTTTTTTCCACTACGACGTTTTAACATACTGAGCGCTGCTGACATCAGATTAATTGGAACTTGAAGTTGATGAATCGCCCCTGCTAAAGTTTCTCGCATACTTTCTGTTAGCTCATCCTCAGCCAACAAGGCACGTAAAGCATTTAAATGCACTTCTTCTTGTTGACGCTTAGAGGCTGTTTTGGAAAAAAATGAGAGAAGACTCTTTACCTTTTCAGAAAA
>CAYFOB010000557.1:2725-3224 GCA_964344525.1 uncultured Thiomargarita sp. | reverse complement strand
ATCCGTGTAGTTATTCATGGGTTTTAGAAACAGGATGCGTAACATCAATTATTAATATAAATTATTTCAATGAGTGATTCAGTACTTAGCATTTCATTCGAGCGGAAAATTTTCTCGTAACCGTCCCCATACCTTTCCTGACTTGTTAGCAACTCATGGAAAACTTGAAGATGGCATTGAGATCAAGCCACTTTATGGGAGGCGCGTAAAAATATAATCATCGTCAAACCCTTGCAGTCGCGCCCCTTCTCTTGGAGTCAATGCTCTATCTTTGATGGTTAAGGAGTCTGTGTGTAAAACCCAAAGTTTCGCAGTATTGGCAAATAAAAAAGGTGTTAAGATTGAGTAGCGAAAAACAATCTTAAATCTGAATTAATCAAAGAAAAACACAACCACATTCATAACAACTTGAATTATCGAACCATTATCACCGGTTGATTAGGATGCTCCGGGTTAGGAATGACTTGCCCTCGACGACAGTCAACGAGCAAATCCGTCA
>CAYFOB010000557.1:0-2715 GCA_964344525.1 uncultured Thiomargarita sp. | reverse complement strand
ACATTCTTCATAAACTTTACGTCCTAAAATTTCCATCAAGACCGGTTCGGTCACATCCACTTCTTCTTGACTTCCATTGGCATATTGAACCTGATAATCGAAAGCGCGCGCTAACCCCAATGATTCAACAATGGATGGCGGTAAAACACAACCGATAGCCCCAGTATCTACCAAGGCTTGTACTTCACAATGACGAACTTTGGATGGTTCTAATTGTCCGCGACGTGCCATGCCTTCATCTATGGCATTGGTAATTTTGACGGGGATTTGAACTTGACCCATTGGATTAATCTCCTTAAGTGACTGAAAAACAGATTATTTTTGCGAATTTGGTTCAACTATGGAGACGAATATTTTTGATCGTGCCAACATTATCAGCTTTTGTTAAGTACTTGTTCATGAATTTTACCGCATTTTGGAGTCGCCCAGCTTAGCTGGGCGACTCCAAAATACCTGAAAATTCATAGTTCAGTACTTAGTAAAACCAACCAGTCCATTTTTTATTTTCCCATCATATATAGGTTGATGAAAAGTATAAAAAGCAATGAGGGAAAAAAAGCGGCTCTCTCTCTCTTGGTATTGGGAGGTGCTTTCCGACCAAATTCATTGGAGCCGTTGCTCCCCGGAATAATCAAGAGCGAGAGTAGAAATAGCACATTAAGATATGGAAAAAATATCAATAACAGCCACCAGCCACTCTCATTAATGTCATGAATACGCTGTATTATTATGAAAAATTGCCAAGGAACAAAAAACAACAAAATGATGATCCAAGTCAAGCCACCCGTAAAGACACCCATTCCATAAAACAAAATGCTTAGAAATAGTAACCCGGATGAATACACAAGGTATCGAACTCGACCAATTCGGCCTTGAGGGGAGCAAATGTTTATTTCGCTATACTCTTTAGGTGTATTTTTTTCTGTCAAGTCACTTTGTGGTACTATTGATGAATTGTTGCAATTTTCCATATGAGTTACTCATAATGTTGTTATTCTTGATAATGCTAAAAGTCATTCTGATGAAAATGCTATTGCGATGATCGAAGCTACTGGGGCTGGTGTTGTGTTTCTTCCCCCTTATTCTCCTGAGTTAAATCCAATTGAAAATATTTAGTAGCATAAAACTCTTTGTTGCAAACGGGCGTTTAGCAGTAGCAGCCGCTATTGAAACACGTACTTAGCTGAAATAGCTAATGCTATACCTTTAAAGACCGAAACCCCCGAAATAGGTTAAAATACTGATGTTACGCAGTTTTCTTCCACCGGCAATAACGGAAAGCGATTATATTTAATACGGGCACCGTCAAAACCGACATTTTTGCTATGGTTTATCCTAACGATAATATAATCCTTGCATTTTTGGGGCTGGTAAGTACGTACTAAAACCTATATATCAGCTTCATTCTCTTGAGTTTGGAAAATGAATAGTGGGTTCATACCACCAGCAGCTAAACCATTACTTCCAGCCCAAAGCTTTTTTAAGTACCGAGACTTCTTCTGGTTTCATATATGGAAACATCGCTTTCAAGGTTCGATTGCCCACTACCACACCGTCTTTCATATACATCCAGTCTGAGATTTCATCTTTAGCCACCTCATGACGCTGTCCTCGTGACACATTGGTAACAACTTGTGGGATATTATCAATAACACCAATAAATTTCTGGCCATCGTATTTAATGTTAGTAAGCCAAAATTGTTCTACTACTTCTCCCTCACTTATTGCTACCTTTATTGAATGAGCTGTCGTGCCCAGGATATTTCCTTTGAGGGCATTTATAAACTCTCCAATTGTTGCCCTCGCTTCACTTCTGGCTGATTTCATTGCAACATCAGTTGGTGGTACTGCCACTACTTCATCTTTTAAAAGGCGTTCAGGAATCTCTCGATGCTTAGCTAACGGTTCTGATTTGTTATTGACAGTCATATCGCTGGGCATCTGTGGTGCGTGTTCGGTTTTTACAACCGGCGTATGAGCAATTGCTCGTTCAACCACTCCTAGTTGCCATGCTCGTTTGAGAATATCAGGGCGATGGTATAATTTTTGATATTTTTCGTATCCTTCAATGCCTTCCACACGGTTATTACCAAAATCTACATTGATATATTTCTCTGCCATTGGAGAAGCGGCGTAGTATCCCTGTTGAGGCATAATAGCAACGCCTTCTCCTCCCTTAAATCCGACTAAACGGATAATTTCTTCACCGGTTTCGAGATTCCATAAGCGAATGGTCGTATCACCGGAACCCGACAAGGCCATTTTACCATTGGGGGAAAACGCGACGGAACTTATCCATTTGGAATGTGCTTCTAAGCTTTTGATGACCCGCCCGCTTTCTAAGTCCCACCATTTGACGGTTTTATCATATGAACCCGACAAGGCCGTTTTGCCATCAGGGGAAAACGCGATGGCATTGACACCAGAGACATGGGCTTCTAAGCTCTTAATCACGCGCCCGCTTTCTAAGTCCCACCATTTCACGGTTTTATCCTTTGAACCTGATAAGGCGGTTTTGCCATCAGGAGAAAACGTGACAGACCTGACCCAGTCTGTATGTGCTTCTAAACTTTTGATAACTCTACCGCTCGTTAAGTCCCACCATTTCATGGTTTTATCCTTTGAACCTGACAAGGCGGTTTTGCCATCGGGGGAAAACGCGACAGATTCTACTTCATCAGAATGTGCCTCTAAGCTCTTGATAACGCGCCCATT
>CAYFOB010000556.1:0-3231 GCA_964344525.1 uncultured Thiomargarita sp. | reverse complement strand
TCTTTCTCGTTTTCTGAAAAAGACTTTTCATTTTTTCCAAAACAGCCTCTTAAGTGCTGTTTTAGAATCACAAGCATTGGAGCAACTCGAAAAATATGTCCAGGAGCGAGGACAACGAGAAAGTAGTATTTTTCTATTAGCTCAAGATAATCATCTTTTACTCAAAAAAGCATTTGAACTAGAAGGTGAAGCACAATTTGATGAATTATTTGCTCCTTGGGACGATGGCACAACGCGCAATCGTCTTAAAAAACAAGAAGACCTAGATACCACACGATTTCCCAGTGTTTTTATTGGTCCACAAGTCAAATTGAATGCAGATATACGGCGTAGAGTAGTCACCTTTTACAAGCTTTTAAGTCATTATGGTCCCGCCTGGCGCAATCGTTTTGTTGATACTTATTTTTTGGCGCCTGAAAATATTGTTGCCAACTATTGGCCTGGCGAACCTTGGGGGTTGACTGCACCTGCTGATCTTGTCCTTCAAAATGAGGAGTATTTTTACGTTTCTGATAAAACCCATAATCCTGAGCGAAAACAAGTTTGGACTGGGCTTTATTTTGACCATGTTGTTCAACTTTGGATGGTGTCTGTAGAAACGCCTATTGATGACAGTCAAGGTAAACATATTGCCACCATTGGACATGATATTATCCTTAATGAGCTGATGGAGCGCGTTATTCATAATACATTGGATGGGACTTATAACATGATTTTACGGGCTGATGGTCGCTTAATTGCTCATCCCAATAAAATGACTGAAATTCAAGAAAAAGGGGGATATTTTGATATTGTTGAGTCAGGAGATCAACACCTGAAGCGTATTTTTGATTGGGTAAAAAAAGCAGATCAAGTTGTGACTGAAAACCGTCAAGATAACGAATATTTGGCGATTACCCAGATTGAGGGTCCAGATTGGTACTTTGTCACCGTTTATCCCAAATCACTCCTTTCAAAACAGGCACTCAAAACGGCTATTTTTATTCTGATTTTAGGGATCATTTTGTTGTTGATTGAAATCACAGTCTTGTATTTTCTCCTACACAACCAAGTGAGTCAGCCTTTACAAGAGTTTATTTTAGCGACTCAGCAAATTGCGGAGGGGGATTTTGAAAGCCAAAATAAGCATCAGTTGCCAATTGAACGAAATGACGAATTCGGGCAAATGGCTCAGTCAATTAATAGCATGGTGAAAAAACTGAAAGAATTTTTTGAGACGTTAAACCTCAAAAATGCGAAGTTGGAGGAAGCGACAAAACAAAATGCCAAGCAAGATTGGCTAAAAACAGGACAAACTCAATTAAATAAAAAATTGAGTGGTGAACAAGATATTTTGCAACTGTCTGAAAATGCGATCAATTTTTTGACGCCTTACGTGGAAGCCCAAGTTGGCGCATTTTATTTGTTAGAGGACGATTTTTTGAAAATGAAGGCGAGCCATGCCTATATCTGGCGTAAATCGGTAGCCAACCAATTTAAACTCGGTGAAGGCGTGGTGGGACAAGCGGCTTTAGAACAAAAAACAATCATCATTACAGAAGCGCTTGATAACTACAACTATGTTCAATCGACTTTGGGAGAGGCCAACACTGGTGCCATTTTGGCGATACCCTTTTTGTATGAAAAGCAATTAAAAGGCGTTATAGAACTAGCAGCTTCAAAGGTATTTACAGAAGAACAATTGGAATTTCTTAAACAAATAATGCCGATGATTGCTATCGCCATTAATTCGAGCCAATCACGGCTGCAAATGCAAATGCTCTTGGCACAAACGTTGGGAGAGGAACGGCAAAGTCAATGATATAATTAATTGTGACAACACATTCGGATGGTTTAGTTTCCGCATTGTCTGAATATGCAGACTCTGTGTTGGTGTGTGAACATTTGACAATGGGCACACTTGCGATAAGCAATGCTCCCTCTCATTTTTTCAAATATTTGTACAAGCTGGGGTTTATCCCTTCTTAAAAGTAATCGCTTTCCGTTATTGAATTAACCAAAAAAGGAGAACCAAAATGTCACAAACTGAATTTGTTGATGTACTTGTTGTTGATGATCACAAAAATAATAGGCTAACCTTGCGTGGACTCATAAAAGAATACTTTCATAATGTTCACGTTCTTGAAGCCGACTCAGGCATAACCGCTTTAAGCCTTCTGATGAGACAAGATGTGGACTTGATAATTCTAGACATACAAATGCCTCAAATGGATGGCTTTGAAACCGCTAGGATTGTCCAATCGCGCCCGAAAACACGCGATACCCCAATTGTTTTTTTGACAGCGGCTTACAAGTCAGAAGAATTCCAAAAAAAAGGCTTCGAGCTTGGGGCTGTTGATTACTTAACCAAACCCATTGATACTGAAGAATTGGTTGGCAAACTAAAAACCTATTTACGTTTTGTGCAACCAAGAGTTCAATATCATCGGAAAGAGCGGGAAAATGAGCGGTTGTCTCAAAAAGATCAAGAAAAGTTGACAGACAACCAAGAAATTATAAATCTCAATAACCAACAATTAGCGTCGCTCAACCTGATTATTGGCTATCTAGAAGCCCTTGAAACAAGGGCTAGCGAATTAAGCTATAACGATTTTGTGCCTGATATTCAAACGATTGGCAAGGAGTGTCAACATTTGCAGGATTTGATCAAGAAATGTCGTACTTTTATGCCAGAAAAATGATCAACAAGCCTCATTCTGTTGCTATAAGACTGCACAGATAAAGCACTAAAAAAAGAGAGGTTAATGATGTTTGAAAATGATGTTTTTGAAAATTGGTTGGATAAAAAAGCCAACGAACTTGTCGTCAAAATCGGTGATGGGCAAAGTTTAAATGCTGAGGAAATGGTTATCTTAGTCTTAAAAGCCCAAGCCAACCATTTTGCCCATTTGGATCAAGATTTGCGCCAAGAAATGCTTTCTTTACGACAGGATATGGATAGGCGATTTGAACAAGTCGATCAACGATTTGAGCAAGTAAATAAGCGCTTTGAGCAAGTCGATAAGCGCTTTGAGCAAGTCGATAAACGTTTTGAACAAGTCGATAAGCGATTTGATGCTTTAATTGCACGCATGGATCGTTTTATGATTTGGTCTTTAGGGCTCACATTGGCATCTACCTTGTTTATTTTAGGTGTTATGTACAAACTGATTGGTTAATAAGACGAAAAATTGACAGAATAACTACACGGATTACTTTTAATAACTGATGTTACGCACTCTTGTTCACAAA
>CAYFOB010000555.1:0-3233 GCA_964344525.1 uncultured Thiomargarita sp. | reverse complement strand
CCTAAAATTTCAGTTATTTTAATAATCCGAAAACTTGAACGTTTGGAGTATATTTTTGATGATGAGATTGTGCTGGAAGATATAGAAATTGTTGAAAAACTCACAGGTAAATAATTATGAAACAGGTGAAAATATCACTTCAAAATTTTAAAATTGAAAATACTCAACAACAGGACTAACAAAAATGGGACAGATTATTCAACACGCCAAACTACAAAATGCTGCTGATGTGAGTGCGGTAGAAGCTGGTTATATTGAGGCCACCAAAATACGTGCTTTGGAATTAGAGCTACTGGTGGACACAGGTGCCGCTATGTTATGTTTGCCAAGCAATCTGATTAAGCAACTGGGACTATTCAAAATGCACGAAAGTACGGCGCTCACGGCTAATGGTGAGGTAACGACTAACATTTACAGGCCAGTGCTTTTACAAATCAAAGATCGTGAGGCTGATATGAATGTGATGGAACTGCCAGTTGGAACACCACCACTGTTGGGTTATTTACCACTTGAAGCATTGGATTTGCACCCAAATCTCAAAACGCAAACTTTGGAAGGCAATCCGAAGTATAATGGTAAGATGGTAATAAATTTGCTTTAATGAACATCCATTTTTACTGCACCCACCGTTTGATTAAAAATTGGCTTGAAGTCAGTTGTTTTTGTATCCGACGTTGTTTCAGATTTTCACTAAGTGCGACTCTTCAGTTTGAAATTGATTTTGGTGTTGGATTTTAGTAGAGACGTTTCAAAAATGTCGCTCATGTGGGTAAACAGGTGAAATGGTATTCTGAAGGCGATAGTTCACAACCTGGGTTGAGACGTTTTCACCTATTTACCAACATGAGCGAAAAATTTTAATGACATTAAGTTAAAAACATGGATTCCATGATTCTGGATTTAGTTCGTGAAACTGCAAAGAAAAAAATCCTTTTTCTTCCACATGCAGTGCGTCAAATGTCACGTTTAGATAGAATGATAAGTCCTAATGACATTCATGAGGTGTTAGAAAATGGAGAAATTATTGAAGATTATTCGGAGGATAAACGTGGTCATAGTTGTTTAATTTTAGGTGTTGACAAAAATAATCGGGCTATACATGTCGTTTGTTCACCAAAAGAAGAGTATTTAGCCGTGATAACAGCCTATATACCAGCTCCTCACATCTGGAGCCCCGACTTTAGAAAGAGACAATAATTATGAAATGTATTTACTGTCAAGGTGAGATGGAACAAAAAATGGTACCTTTTCAGCTTTCTGGAAAAGGATATCATCTCATGTTAGAAGCACTGCCAGCTTGGGTTTGTAGCCAATGTGGTGAATTTTATTTTGACGAAGCAGAAGTAGAAACCATACAATCCTTTATAAAAACATTGGATGAGCAGATTATCCAGTTCAGTCCAACTTCATTACCTCAGAGTAATGTTGCTTATGCAGGTTGAATCATGAATTTTCAGGCATAAACTTCAAAACGAGCATTTTGTGAAAATGGAGGTGTCTTGATTTCTCATGAAAACCAGACTAAAGGTTTGTCGTTGAGACTCATTTTGTGATACTCTTTTATTAGTTTATGATTAGTTTGATATTTAGACAACCTTGATAATGCTAACTAAAAAGCGCATCCATCGGTTCTTTTGTAAGAATCAAAGAATGCGCTTTATGTTGGTACTTGTTCATAACAAAGAATGAACAAGTGTTGTGACTTCTGTCAGGTAAAATCAAATCTAACTTAGAATTAGATAAGTTTGTTCAAGCCCTCATAAATCAGTCACACGAAAAAGTGGTGGATTATATCCTGCACGTAGCCCATGTCAATTTTTATGTATTTCATACCTTAAGGTTACGAATATAATTTATCATTTCAAGATAAATCTCTATCGTTTTTTTATTCTCCTTATTTTCTATATTTGAAATCACAGACTTCAAATAATTGTCATACAAATCATTGTAAATGAGAGGGTTAGATTTGGAAATCAATTCCAATTTCTCCAAGAGAGAAGGAGCTATTTCATAATAAGTACGAACTAAATAACGTCCGTAGCTCTCTTTCAGAAGAACCTCATCTCTAAACTGTCGCAATTGAGATAACTCACAACAATTATCATCTTGCCCCAAGGAATTAAAAATAAGTGTAGAAATGAAACAACCACCACTTGGTTTTCCGGTTCCATTACAGCTACAACATATTTCTTGTCCCATTGGAGAACCACCATCTGTATATGTGTCAGTATAACCACTTCCACCACACCTTCCACAACGTCGCCCTCCATTACAACTCAAACATTTTTCTGTACGTCCTGTCAATTTTACCCCTTCCGCCACAACTCGGACATTTTTTATCAGCCATTCCAAATGACCTCCTTTTTTTTGTAATAAGCTATAACAATACAGTTAGTTACGTTTATTGGCGCACAATTAATATATTCTCTCTTATTTCCTGAAATTCAGTGAGAGCAATTATTTGTTCATTGCTATAGTCAATTTCATCAGGAACAATGATTAACTTATCATCATCTTCATTTTTTCGGCGTATAAATGCAATACATCTTCCCTGAAATTCAGTTAAAGGATAGTAAATACCGAGCACATAAGCATCTAATTCTTCACCATCTGGCGACATAGTATCAGAAACAAACCCGTAATTAAGGGTGTATATAAAATTGTGTTCAGGATGTTTTGATGCTATTGGACGATCTATTTTGATAAAAACCATTTTTCCTAAGAAGTCTTTTGCATCTGTGAACTTTGATACGTTTTTCATTCTAAATTTGAGAAAAAGTTTTTTTGAACGCTTTTACAACTTTATTAATGTGTTCTTCTAATTTCAAATAAGTAAAACAAGGAAATTCAAATTCGGCTTCATGGTGTTCCCCATAAATGAGTGACAACAATTGCCTTAGTAGCGTCTGTTAAACGTTCACGTACTGTCTCAATAGATATATTACCTGTTGAATAATCAACGTCACATAATATGGGTATAACATTACAATGGAAAATTGGTGTTGCGGTTGCTAAAAATGTGTAAGATGGCGCAAGCACTTCGTCTCCAGGACCAATACCACATCCAAAAAAAGCACTATGAAGAGCCGCTGTACCAGAAGAAACAGCTAAACTATATTTAGTGCCACATAATCCACTAAATTGTTCTTCTAATTTTTTTGCCCACCCTTCTTTTCCATAATACTCGATGTTCAAGTTAGTTAATTAGAATATTATGATATTTTAATAAAAAT
>CAYFOB010000554.1:0-3241 GCA_964344525.1 uncultured Thiomargarita sp. | reverse complement strand
CTTTTGAAGAAAGTTTGCAGGATTGTCATCTTATTATTGGCACGAGTGCAAGACTGCGCCGCATTGCTTGGCCAACATTAACGCCTAAAGCTTGTGCCGAAAAAGCCTTGGCTTACGCAGGAAAAGTGGCGATTGTCTTTGGGCGGGAGCAATCAGGTTTAACTAACAAAGAATTGGATCTCTGTCATTTCCTTGTACATATTCCCAGTGACCCCCCGCTTCAGCTGATGCGATGGCACAATTTTATCAACATCTTGAGCAAACCTTGATTGATATTGAATTTTTAGACCCCAAAAATCCTAGACAATTAATGCGACATTTGCATCGATTGTTTAATCGGGTACAACTTCTTGACTCAGAAGTCAATATTTTGCGCGGTATTTGCACTGCAACACAAAGGTATCGAAAAGCATGAAAGCAACGATCATATTAACCCTATACATTTTATTCAGCGCAACCGCACAAGCCAACACTTGGCTGCAACAACGCTGGCAATTTAAAGTGGCTCACCAAGCACTATTAAACAAGGACTTCAAAACTTTTGAACAAGTTTCAGCGCAACTGCGGGATTATCCCATTGCCCATTATCTGCGTTATTTCTACCTCAGATCCCACCTTTCGGAAAACCGAACCATCAAAGCATTTTTAAAGCAACACAAAAACAGTCCTATAGCAAATTCCTTGCGCCAAGCGTGGTTGATGCAACTGGCTAAAAAGCGTCATTGGAAAACCTTCATCGCAGCCTACACGCCACAAAAATACACCATTTTGCGATGTTACCATCTCCAAGCGCGTCTTCATAGGCAAGGAAATTTGAAGGGTCATTTAGATGAGGCAAAAGATTTATGGCTTGTTGGCAACTCCCAGCCCGATGAATGTAATCCGGTGTTTAAGTACCTTTACGATCATAAATTGGTCACCAAAAAAATGCGCTGGCAACGCATTAGTCTTTCCATGCAAAAGGGCAACGGTAAATTGGCTCACTTTATCGCCAAAGGTTTGCCTAAAACAGATCGACAATTGGTGAGTACTTGGCGTTCTATTTATCGAAAACCGGATATCATACTCAAAAATTTTGAGCATCGTGATACCCCTATTGTCCGTGAAATGCTACTGCAAGGATTGAAACGTTTGGCACGTAAAAAGGCTGGCACCGCCTACATGTATTGGAAAAAATATCAGAAACGTTACGCCTTCACCAAACAGGAAAATGCAGAGCTGTTTCAGTACATTGCACTCAAAAGCGCAGAACAAATGCACTCAAGAGCGGCATCTTGGCTTGATGCGGTAGATTTGGTTAATGATCAAGTCAAACAGGCAAGGTTGCAAATTGCTCTTATCCAACAAGATTGGTCAAGTGTAAAAAAACTAAGCAAGCCGTTTTCAACAGATAAGAAATGGCAATATTGGTATGCCCGCGCTTTGGAGCAAACAGGAGAAACTAAAAAAGCCAAAAAATTGTTTGATCAGTTATCTCAAAATCGAAACTTTTATGGTTTTTTAGCGGCTGATCGGCTTGGCAAACTTTATGATTTCCAATCACAACCGCTGAAAGTGACTAAATCCAAGCAAGAGCAATTACTTGACAAAAATGTGGGATTGATACGCGCTCGTGAATTATTCCTCATTGGACGCCCCGACTTAGCCCGTCTTGAATGGCATGCAGTGTTGCCTAGCTTAAGCACTGATGAACTAAAAACGGCAGCAACTCTTGCACACCAATGGGAATGGCATGATCAAGCCATTATCACGATTGCTAAAGCCGAATATTACAATGATCTCAAGATACGCTTTCCAATACCCTTTTATGACGAAATACTCACTCATGCCCAAGCTCAACAACTTGATTATGCTTTTGTTTATGCGGTGATTCGTCAAGAAAGCGCTTTTCAAACTGATATTCGCTCATCTGCAGGGGCATTGGGACTAATGCAACTGATGCCAACGACTGCCAAAGGAGTTGCTAAAAAACAAAAAATGCGCTTAAAAAACACCTACAACCTTGTGCTGCCGGACATCAACATACTCAACCGATTCAACGGCAATCACATGTTAGCAACTGCAGCCTACAATGCAGGACCCACGCGCGCCAAACGGTGGGTAAAAAAATATGGTTGTTTGCCTCAAGATATTTGGGTGGAGCTGATCCCATTTAATGAAACCCGCAAATATGTGCAAGCTGTGTTGAGTTATGCGCCCATTTTTGAATATCAGTTAGTGGGACACCGACAAATTAAATCAATGCAGCTTGATGCGATTAAAGGTGGAAAATGTAACTGATTTCTCAAGAGGGTACCTTGGAGTGCAAGGTTCACTTGCGCCAAGGTAGCGTAATGCTATTTCCTTATTATATACAATCCTTGTAGTTGTTGTTTTTAAAGGAGAAACTGACTGATGTTAACTCTGTCTAATTATAAAGTAGGTAGTCAGATTTACGAGAGTGCTAATTCGCTCGTTTATCGTGGACAGCGAAAAAAGGATAAGCAACCCGTTATCTTGAAAATGCTCAAAGAAGACTACCCAACACCGGTAGAACTCACTCGCTATCGGCAAGAGTATGAAATCACGCATGATTTAAATTTAGACGGCGTGATTAAAGCGTATGCTCTTGAAAAATACCAAAATACCCTCGTTATCATTTTGGAAGATTTTGGCGCGGAATCCTTAAAACTCAAAATAGCCGTTCAGCCATTAACTTTGAAAGCCTTTTTGCCTCTTGCCATCCAGCTCTCTGACACTTTGGGCAAGATTCACGCGGCCAATCTCATTCACAAGGATATTAACCCGAGTAATATTGTTTTTAATATCGAAACAAAACGCTTGAAAATCATTGATTTTGGCATAGCCAGTCGCTTGCCGCGTGAAAATCCGGTGCTTAAAAATCCTGAACAATTAGAGGGGACTTTAGCTTATTTATCCCCCGAACAAACAGGACGCATGAATCAAACCTTAGACTATCGCACAGATTTATATTCTTTGGGGATCACGTTTTATGAGCTTTTGACTGGCAAATTACCGTTTGAATCAACCGATCCGCTTGAATTAGTCCATTGTCATCTTGCTAAAACGCCAAAACCCGTTTGCGAAACCCATTCAGAGGTTCCCCAAATGCTCTCAGACATCGTCATGAAATTGATGGCGAAAAATGTTGAAGAACGTTATCAATCCGCTTTTGGTCTCAAAGCGGATTTAGAGGCTGTTTTGGAAAAAAATGAGAGAAGACTCTTTACCTTTTCAGAAA
>CAYFOB010000553.1:0-3243 GCA_964344525.1 uncultured Thiomargarita sp. | reverse complement strand
CTTTCTCGTTTTCTGAAAAAGACTTTTCATTTTTTCCAAAACAGCCTCTAAAACTCTAAAAGCTGTTTTAAAAAATAAAACACCTTGCTTTAAAGGTAGCAGAAAATGTCTGATTTTGTTAGACAAACATATCCTCCAAAATGACATATTTGAAGCTGCTGAGGGTGACATTCTTATTAAAGAATTGGCAGATACAAATTTAAAAAAGTGTCTGCGCTATGTTCGTATCGTCAAGGAGGAAGATTCTTCCTGCAAAGACTCTTTATATTCGATTCCTTTCCAGTTTTCTTTTTATGACAACTTTTTTTATGCGGATAAACAAGAAAAACGCTCTATCAGTGTACACACACAAGCGCAAAGTTGGCATTTTTTACCCGTGTTAGTACGCTCTCAAATTCCTGCTGGAGAAGAACGAGACGATTTCCATAAACCACTCACTAAAACGGCAGGATTGATGGTACAAATCATGCCTGAGATTAATCCAGATAACAGCTTTGAGTTTTTTGTCTACAAAGTGACAACAGCAGTGGTTTTTCTACTGGGTTTATCGGCTTTATCTCAAAAATTGTCTGAACAAAAAAAGTTGGCGATTCCCTTGGTAAGAGTGCAAAAAACTGATGAAGCGGATATTATTGAAAAATATTTAAAATCGGTTTGTGCTGCGGTTACATTTTTGCTCAATGAAAAATACACTGCAGGTATGCAAGGTATTCAACTGCTCAATTTTAAGGGCACTCAAAAAGAACTTGGATACCGGATAACCAATGCCAGAACTTCCCTTTATGGTTTTTTACCCAAAACATTTATTGCACCTGGGTTTGCGCCAACATTAAAAAAATTTGCCATTGTTATCACCACTTCGCGTGTTGCCAGCAAATCTCATAATGATGACTATAGCCTAGTCAACTTGTTTGGGCGAGTTGTCCTATTTGAACGGATAGATGAACAAACTATCCAATTCACTCCCAATTTTTTGACTTTTGCAGATAACCTTTCTAAGCGCGATATTCATAGTTGTCCTAAAAAATTGATAGACATTGTTCACAATTTGTTTGATAAACATGAAATTCGTCATCTTTTGTATATTGCCAAAGCACCGTTTACCAGCAACCTGAATCTGACGCAAAAAGACTCCCAAAAAGAACTTTTTTTTATGTCAGAAACTGTTTTACAAGGGATGATGCAAAATCGTGCTGACTTGAATATTTACCCTGCCTTTTGTGAAAAATATCCAGCCCGTATGTTTGGTGGGACTCAATTGAATGCGATTTATATTGATGATGTGCCTTCTATCCAAAAGCATGTCCAAATGGATAGTGACAGAGAGAGCCAAATTGTCACTTTCTTAAATATTGCTAATGGCATCAAAGTCGAAAGCAAAGATGCAGAAAAAAACTTTTTCAATAACATCATGTCTTATGCCACCTTAGACAATCTTTATAAAGAACACACCTTACACTCACGCATCATGGAACAAATGATAGCCCCAAACGCGCCAGAGCGAAAAACGCTGATTGATTTAATTTGTCTGCTACACGCTGGTGCTTATGAAAAAAAGGACAAAAATGATGAAAATCAAGTAGCACTGAAACTCAATCCCTATCAAGACATTTTAGAAGATAACAATGTGAATTATCTCAATACCTTTTCTGCTTTTCCAAGCGATAAACCCGCGTTTAACCTATTCGCATTTATGACAAAAATACAGCGTGTGATTCGCTTGATTGATCCTTAAAACATTATGCCCCATAAATCATTTTTATTTGTCTACAAAAAAGAGCAACTCGTTGGCTATCTCTATTTTGAAAAGGGACAACATGAGTTTGTTTACGACACTCGTTATCTTTGTCAAGAAAAAGCGAAGCCGGTGTCACTCGATTTGCCATTGACTGAAAAGTTTTTTGTCAGCGAAAGATTATTTAATGTGTTTGAACAAGTGATACCAGAGGGGCAGGATAGGAAAATTTTGGAAAAAAAAGCCGGTTCAGCTAATGATTTTGAGCTGTTGCCACTGTTAAAAGATATTTATGGCGATTTACAGTTTTCGAAAACCCCGTTGCAATTTGATGACAAAGCGGATTCATTCACTTATGCAAATGTTAAAGCTGAAATTCTTGGCGAAAATGATTTTCCAAATGTGTTAGATATGATACTAAAAATAGAGGATAAAACACTGTTTCCTCCAAACAATAATCATTTGAAAGATTTTCGCCCCTCTGGTTTATCAGGCTTTCAACATAAACTTTCTGTGGTGATGGATAACAACACCATTCGTCAACCGAACAAAAATGAGGAAAGTCAATATTTTATAAAACCCTATCATCCCTCAAGGGCTAATCCTGAAAGTGAATATTATTTACCCCATTTAGCGATTAATGAGCATTTGTTTATGAGCTTTGCTAAAAATGAATTGGGCTTTGATGTACCTTGGAATGGGATTCTTAAAAATCCAACAGATAATGAATATCATTACATTGTTAAACGTTATGATAGATACAAAGGCTATAAATTTTCTTATGAAGAATTCGCTAGCCTTGTTGGATTAAATAGTGAAACCAAATATCAAATCACCTCAGAGCAACTGTTTAAAAGCATTAGAGAACATTTAAGGCTCAAAAGTGAGCGCTTGACTTTGCTCAAATATTACTTTTATTCAATGGTGATTGCACATGAAGATATGCATACCAAAAATTTATCTGTATTGACAGAAGGCGAAACCATCTTTATGTCGCCGCTTTATGACATTGCGACAACAGGTATTTATCAAGGAGCGAATATTCGTGAAACTGCCCTGCTCATTAATGGCAAAAACAAAAATATACGCCCACAGGATTTTTATGTGTTGGTGGATTTATTGGAAGTCAATCATTTCGATGAACAAGTGAACCAAATTTTATTGAAATACATTCAGAAATTACCTGAATATTTTGACAAAATCGAACAATTACCAAACATTAAATTTTATAAAAGAAGTAGAGTTCAGTCACCGGGCAAAAAACCACGATTCACTAAATCAATGTCATTTGCAGACAGATTAAGACGCAAACATCAAGAAAGGATGAGACAACTTGAAAAGGCGGGTTGGTATCAATTTATTTAAAGTTACACCTTTTTTGTCAAAACAAATACCATTTCTTTCGATGCTGGTATTTGTGGCTTTCGATTGCGTGAGATACATAGTATTTTATAACTAGTGCATGAGGGCGGAAATTTCCAGGCCACTCGAAGCGGAGCTTCGGGGCA
>CAYFOB010000552.1:400-3246 GCA_964344525.1 uncultured Thiomargarita sp. | reverse complement strand
TCGCCACAGGCATTCCCAACCAGAGGTTGGGAACGAGTATGCGTAACATCAGTTATTAAAAGTAATCCTTGTAGTTATAATTGCTTTTAAAACCGATAATTCATATTCATGTAAAACGCCCGCCGTACTTCATCAGAAATTTCTATGTTGCCCTTTAACCCAACGCCATATTCAGGATGTTGGCTATCAAATAAATTTCTTGCCCCTAAGCTGAAACTTAAATTTTTTTTGGCTTGCCAACCTAAACGAACATCAAAACGGGTATAATTGGGTGTGTTTTGATTGGGTAGATTGTCCACATAGTACAAGCTTGTATCAAATTCCATTTGGTACGGCAATGTAAGTAAGGAACGTAGCGTGGCTTGGTGATGCGGTGTATCACCTTCTTCTGTTTCACCAATGAAAAATGATTGACTGTTTGGTAGTAAATGTAGTTGCACGTCAGCATAACTATAAGTTGTAATCAATCGCCAAATTTTGGTGATTTGCCACTGTGCAACCATATTTAACCCATACACTTCTCCTGTCATTTGATTATCCCATTTGGCTATCATGCTACCTGCTTGTAAATGGCTCACTTCTCCCGTGCGGAGTTTGTCATAGTCGTTATAATATGCACTTAAGTCTAAAAAAAAGTGATGGCTGGGGGCGAAGCGATAGCCCAATTCATAAGCCATCAACACTTCTGATTGAAAATTCTGGTTTCCAAAAATCGTTATCTTTAAATTTTCTAGACCCACATTAATTTCTGTGTCTTCATCATAACGTGATGGGGTGCGCACTGCGCGTGAGACGGCTGCCCAAAAATTATGTTTGTCCTGTTGTGTCCATAACAAACGAATGGTGGGTTGGTATTCAAAACCTGTATAATCATTATGTTCAACTTTGGAACCGAGTGTGAGTTTCCAGCGCTTAGGTTGCAGCATTAATTCCACTTGTCCAAAGCCGCTATAGGTTTTACGTTGGCGTTGACTTGGATCAAATCGGATAATTGTGCTAAAACTTTCAAAATCATCATGAACATAGCGAAAACCTAAACCCCATAAAAATTCTTGACGCGCCGAAATACGCCAACGATGTTGAAAATCAATGTCATAAGTTCCACGCTTTTCTTTAACAATTAAGGTTTGATCGCGTTCTGTTAAATCGTAGTAACTTTGTAGTATCATTTCCCCATCGCTGAAATCACGTTGCCAACGCGCTAATAGGTTAAAACCATTTATATAAGTGTGGTGATGGAGCGCCTTTTGCTCTTCTGGTGAAAAAAAGAAGCGCTTGGTGAATCCATCATAAATGTCACCTTGTATTGTCAGGTTATCACGTTGACTCAGGCTCATATCTGTGCGGAACCCTCCACGTTTGATTAACCAATTGTCTTGTTGCTCCTCTCCTTGGGCTGACACAAAGCTGTCATGTTCATAAATTTTACCATAGACGCGATAGTGCCCATTTTTGAGATCACCACCATGCCGTATGCCACCAATGGCTTGCTCTTCTCCTTTGCCCAGATAGGTGGAAACTAAATTGCCTTGTGTTTGTTTAGCTGTTTTAGTGACAATATTGATAATCCCATTGACTGCATTTGCGCCCCATAACGATCCCCCAGGACCATGAATGACTTCAATGCGATCAATATCCTCCATAAAAATGTTGTGTATATCCCAATTAACGGTGGCATTTCGGGTGGTATAAATTGTGCGCCCATCAATCATCACCAGCAATTTGCTGGAAATAAAACCATTTAAGCCTTGTGTACCAATCGCCCAACGGTTGGCATAAAACCGTGCCACTTGTATTCCAGGGACAAGACGCAGCGCTTCAGCAATATGGGTAATACCTGCGCGGCGGATATCCTCCTGAGTAATCACAAATAAGGCTGCTGATGTCTCCAATAATTTTTGCGTTTTGCGGGCAGCAGAGATGGCTTCAGGATTATAAAATTGTACTTGCCCTAAATCTTTTAAGTTCATTTGTTTCAAACGAGCAAGTGTGGCACGCTTTTTATCTTCTGTATTGTTATTGATGGCATAGCTTTGGTGAGTTGCAATCAACAATAGAAAAATTAACAACAATGATATGCTAAAAACTTTCATAAATCTTACCTGCGACGATGAACAATGCGAGCGATTTCTAACAAATTGGCGCTTGCGATGAGGTTTGCATCATCCACCGCTTCTGGGGCAATCAAAAAGCGCACTTGGTTATCAACGGTATTAAAAAATTGGATCATTCCCCCTTGCATGGCAAATCCTTGAAAATCACTCACCGTGAGAATAGGGTGGTACTTCAAGTAAGCAAGGATGTTTGATAAACGGTATTGTTCAGAGTGGCTGACAAACAATATCTGACAATATTTACTTTTCCTTATGGAACGGATGCGTTGCGCTAACACCCTGCGTCCCTCTATCTTTTCATTTTCTACCACAAGATTAAGATCAATCCCAAATGGCGCATCACCTAACACACAAATACGAAAAGGTTGTTTAGGAGATTTAAATACATAATTTGGCCATGTAAAAAACAGGGCAAAATTGAACAAATAAACCGCTTTAATTTGATATTCTTCTACAACATCTGATGACGCATGGCTGGACGGTGGATTAATAAAAATTAATAATAGGATATATAAGCCATATTTTTTTAAAAACATAGTATTCTAGTGGACTACTGAATCCTAGATAGTGCGAGGTATTTTATGTTCTCTTTTCGTGATATATCAATCAAAAACAAACTTAAAATCGTCATTATTTTTACAAGTGGTATTATACTATTATTAGCATCTGTTGCATTTGTGATCAATGATACGATCACCTATCGCCGTAACTTGACCAGAGATTTGTTTACTC
>CAYFOB010000552.1:0-383 GCA_964344525.1 uncultured Thiomargarita sp. | reverse complement strand
AGCACGGCAGGGCTCATTTTCAATAATAGCCACACCACCAAACAAAATATAGCGGCTTTAAAAGCTAATTCACACATTATCCTAGCCCATATTTTTTCAAAGGATGGTAAGATTTTTGCTAGTTATTTAAGAGATGGGGGGTCTTCAACACACAGCGATTATTCACCTATTCAAGAGGGTTATAGGTTTTATGATAATCATGTGGAAATATTTAAGCAAATTTTCTACAAAGGGAGAATGATTGGCACTGTTTATATCCAATCTGATTTAGATGAACTTAATGCGCGTTTTTTCAGGGCTGGTTACATTGTGATTGCTGTATTGTTTATTTCTTTAGAGGCTGTTTTGGAAAAAAATGAGAGAAGACTCTTTACCTTTTCAGA
>CAYFOB010000551.1:0-3248 GCA_964344525.1 uncultured Thiomargarita sp. | reverse complement strand
CATACCTCTAAGGTAATAGGTCTCAAGCAATTGTGGAAAAAGTGGTGTGGTTTGATCCCAATCCAGAATCTCGTTAAGGGTGATATGTTTAGGTTCGGGCAGTTTAACGCCGGCATCATATTGCAAAATACCGATTCCGTCATCACCCTGAAGTGCCAACAAGTACATATCATTAACCTTGCCATAACGTCTTAATTTTTCTGAAATATAACGCCTAACATAACCCTCTGGCAAGTTCTGGGTAAAAATAGCGTGGAGACTGCCCGAATTATAGGGATCTGAACGGACATCCATAGTCAACGAGACGGGAAATGCCCCTTCATCATATAAAAAACTATGGATGCTGCCATGTGTTAATATACCTAAAGATTGATTAAGACCCAATACATTCAGTCTCTTAATCACTGTCGGCAGTGGATTATTCCTCATCAGGAAACAGGTCCTTTAAATCTTCAAACTGTGGTCTTTGCGGCACTGTTTTCTCAATACTCAAATGAAAACCCATATGGGCAATATAACGCTCATAAACCTTCAAAGTACCGTTATAAACACCATTCTCAATCCGAGAGATTACCGACCGATCAGTACCAATGGCATTGGCAATCTCAACCTGAGAATATTGCTGTCTTTTTCTTTCAACCCTTAAAAGATTGCCAATTGCTTCGCGTGGTGTTTTTAGCATGTCGTGCTTATATAATCACAATTTAATCTGATTAAAAAAAATGTGATTATATAGCTACAATCTAATTTAAGTCAACCTTTTAAATCTTTTCAACAACACATTTCCCATACCGAAGAATTTGCAAATGCCTCGATAACTGACTGGCTGAAGATAGGATAGTTTACCCAATAAATGGGGTCGTTTATCAGATCCTACCGCCAGGGTGAGTACTTCTCCACGGCCTCTTATTCGTAGTCATCAAGAGAAATATTGTAGGAACTGATTACTTCATCCATTTGTAATCGTTTTTGTCCAGCAGATACCGCCATAACCTTTGCAAGAACCTCTGAAAGTTCACCCTTTTTTATTCCCTGTTTTTTTGCTCTTAAAAGATAATATCGTTGACAAGGAAGACAATTCATTGCCATTGCGGCTGCCAATCCAACAAGTATTTCAGTCTTTTCATCCAGATGTTCACAGTGGACAGTAGAGTCGTAAAATTGATCATAAAGTGATCTTTGCCTTTTGTTCATCATGGGTATTATTTTTTCCCTTCAAAATCTAACGCTTACCATCACTTAAAAATTTTTTAGCCCTTCAAAAAATTGCTTTTCTAGGATTTTTACTTTTTCTTGAACTGTACTTTGCCGACGGCTTTCCTCATAACCCGGAACATAAGTCTCTAAGTACTTGAAATAACAACTAAAAACCAAACCTGCCAGGTCAAAGTCAAAACAGACTAAAAATGTGGGGGTTTTTCTGGAACGGTTTGGGTTTAACCTGCCAGGTCTGGTTTTGATTGACGGACTTATGTATAAAAGAGTGCGCCTTTGCTAGGAACGAGAGTGCGTAACATTAGTAATTAATTTCGTTCCCAAGTCCCTGATTTCCCTCCCGCCTTCTTTTTTAATCTTACTTGATCAATGCCATTTCTACACCCGTTTGTCCTGCCGTTTTAACGGTGCTTTGACAATGCACAGCATTTTGTGTTGGCAACGGGGTTAAATCGACACTGATATAGCGTTTCCCGATTGCGTGGAGTACAACGGATTACGGGTCGATAAACTAATTAGACTAATCCGTTTATCGACCCGTAATCTTGCACCATCTATGAGATGGGGTTTATCCTGGGGTGTTGGTTGATTTTTCCTGTTTTTTTTCACCCTGTTTTTATTCCATTGTAGCTCAAAAAAAAGTCACAAATACCATTTCTTTAAGAAATGGTATTTGTAGTTGTTAAAAATCGGGTGAAGCAAAAAATCCGCGTGCATTAACTCAAATTTAACACCCCAGGTTTATCCCACTCGATAATATAATCGCTTTCCGTTATTGGTGGTTTATGAAAGCTTGGGAAATGCATCATCAAGGGCATTTTGCCATTGTTTGCGTAACGCAATTTAGTAATTCTGTACAAGTTTTCTTTAAAGGAGGTTGCCAAACAGATTGTGTCAAAGTAAAATATCCTATTGGGCACTATTGCCGTCGTCAAGAAGCTATTCCTCTATTGCAGGCTAAATTTGAACGTAATATTGCCACTCGCTTATCACCAAAAAATGCTGCTAAGTTGATAAAATTATGTGCAGAACCAACATACCCCTGTCAATGAGTTTATGGGATTGTTAGTTGTGTAAAAAAAATTCCACAACCCCGAATGTTGAACGCATCCGAAAACTTTATTGGAGATAAAAAATGCGAAAATTTTCATCTTATGGTCCCCCTAATACCAAGTTACATTACTACGCCCATCGAGAGAAATTAATTACCAGCGCAATTACACAATTGAAGGGAGAGGTACATGAAGATGGTGGCCATTACATTACTGTGTGGGCACCTCGCCAAACCGGCAAAACTTGGATCATGCGAGAAGTGTACTTAACATTGGCGCAAGAAAGCGATTTTGATGTGGTTATTCTCAGCTTGCAATTTCTTTCAGAAGCGACAGATAGCAATCGTGTGGTTCAACTCATTGCCCAAAAATTGATCGAAGAATTGAACTTAGAAAAAGCGATTACCATAAATAGTTTAAATGATTTTGATCAATTGTTTAAACAAGGAACCCTCACAAAGCCCTTAATTTTGATTTTGGATGAATTTGATGCGCTTGATCAAAAGGTGATTGCTGGATTAGTCGCCATTTTTCGTCATATTTATAATACTCGTCAAAATCAAGTAGACAAATCCACCGCTGAGAAAAGTTACTTGTTACATAGTCTGGCTTTAATCGGAGTCCGCGCCGTTTTGGGCATAGAAAATATCAAAGGTTCGCCTTTCAATACTCAACGTAGTGTGCATATTCCTAATTTGAGAAATGATGAAGTGGTTGAACTATTCGACTGGTATCAACGAGAAAGTGGACAAAAAATTGACCCAGAAATTGTGGAGCGTATTTGGTATGAATTTCAAGGACAACCTGGACTGACTTGTTGGTTTGGGGAATTGTTGACGGAAACTTACAATCAAAACATCCATCAACCGATTAATCAAGCATATTTTGAAGTCATTTATGCCAAAGCCCTTAATTTATTGCCTAATAATAACATTTTGAATATCATCAGTAAGGCAAAACAAGCCACTTACAAACCTTATG
>CAYFOB010000550.1:0-3252 GCA_964344525.1 uncultured Thiomargarita sp. | reverse complement strand
TGCGTAACATCAGTTATCCTTTTTTAAAAGTAATCGCTTTTCGTTACCAACCACACAGAGGATCAAAATGTCAAAAGACACCATCAAGATACTGATAGTTGATGACAATAAAAATAACCTACTGAGCTTGCATGAGTTGATTGAAAGTGAATTTGATAATGTTCATGTTGTTGAAGCAGATTCGGGGATTGCTGCCTTAAGCTTTCTGATGAAAAAAATCGTGGATTTAATTATCCTTGATATACAAATGCCCCAAATGGATGGCTTTGAAACGGCTAAAATCATCCAAACGCGCATTAAAACACGACATATTCCGATTGTTTTTCTAACAGCGGCTTATAAGTCGAAAGAATTTATGGAAAAAGGTTTTGACGTGGGCGCTGTTGACTACCTCACCAAACCCATTAATTCTATAGAATTAATTGGCAAAATCAAGACCTACGTGCGTTTCATCGAACAAGAATATCACCAGGCTATGAGGAAAGAGGTGATTGATCAAAAAGTTGAAAAACGGGTAGCTGAATTGTCAAAAAGTTCAACCAAACAAGAATTTGTTGATAGCCAGCCGTTGAAAAAAGTGAGCGGTGAACTACAAACATCGCTCAATGCAATTATCGGTTACAATGAAAACCTGAGAAAAGAGGCTGTTAACTTGGGCTATAAAGATTGTCTTTCTGAAATTCACAAAATTAGTTGGGAAAGCAAACAGCTACAAGAATTACTGAAAATTTGTCGTGCTTAAAACGCAAAGCTTAGCGAAGCTCTTCATCAACTAACCGAGGATAAAAATGTCAAAAACGGGCGACACCATTAATATACTAACAGTCGATGACGAGGACACGAATCGACTTATTTTACGTAGTTTTATTGAAAAAAACTTTTCTAATGTGAAAGTTTTTGAAGCAAACTCGGGGTTAAGCGCTTTAAGCGTTATAATGAAAACTCGCATGGATATAATTATCCTTGATATACAAATGCCTCAAATGGATGGCTTTGAAACGGCTAAAATCATCCAAACCCGAGCCAAAACACAACATATCCCAATTGTTTTTCTGACTGCGGTTTATAAATCTGAAGAATTTCAGAAAAAAGGTTTTGATGTTGGCGCGGTTGATTATCTCACTAAACCAATTGAGCCCGAGGACCTCATCAATAAAATCCGAACCTATGTGCGTTTCATCGAACAACAACGTTACCATAACCTAGAGGAGGAAACGGTTGAACGACAAGTGGAAGAGCGCATTGCTGACTTACCAGACGAATCTCTCAAAAAAGAGATTATTGAGCGCAAACAAATGAAGGATATAAGCCATGAAATATATACCTCGCTCAAAGCAATTCTCGCTTCTAATGAAGTACTTAAGAAAATGTCCACAGATTTCGGCTATAAAGAATGTCTTTCAGACATTTACAAAATTGAATTTGAAAGCAAGCAGATGTTGCATTTAAGCAAAAGTTGTGAAAATACATAAATATAACACACCACCAAGTGTGTTAAGGTGTCGTTTTGTTGGGTGGTTATAGCTTCGCTGCACCCACCCGACATAAATTAGTGCAGCGAAGCTCTACCGACATGACTGAGAATAAATATGTCAAAAGCGACAACCCACAACATATTTATTGTTGATAACAATAAAGATGACCGATTAAATTTACTGGCTATCATTGAAAAACGTTTTGATAATATTAACGTTATTGAGGCCGATTCGGCTCTAACAGCTTTAAGTACTTTAATCAAAAGTACAGTGGATTTAATTTTGCTTGAGGTAGATATGCCCCGCATGGATGGTTTTGAAATGGCTAAAATCATCCAATCGCGCCCAAAAACGCGACATATTCCTATTGTCTTTTTGACAGCCAATTCTCAATCTGAAGAATTTCAGACAAAAACTCAAGAACTGGGGTTGGGCGACTACCTCAACGAACCTATTGATGCTGATCAATTAAGCAATAAAATTCAGCTCTATTTACGCTTTATACAACAACAAGAAGAACATCACTTGCTGGAAATTGAACAAGTGCCTGTACCTCCTGCCAATTTAGCATCGCTTGAAATAGCTAGAATTAGTGGTATAGAAGAAAATTTAGCCCTGAAACTGCGTAATAAGCTCCGCACAATTCTGACATACAGTGATGTGCTTGAAAATTCTGCTCTCGATTTAGGCTATCAAGATTTTGTCTCAGGGCTTGGAGTCATTAATTTTGAAAGTCAGCAGATGCTCAATTTGATTAATGAGAACTTGGCAGCTAAATAGCCTTTTGGGTGCAAGTGAACCTTGCACCCCTTAACTAACTGAAAGAAGGTATTTGAAATGTCGAATGCTAAATCCGTTGAAATATTGGTCATTGATGACAATGAAAAAAATAGACTGAGTTTGCGTGGAATTATTAAAAATTACTTTGATAATATTCAAGTGATTGAAGCAGACTCAGGGATAAACGCTTTAAAGATCCTGATGAGAAAAACCGTGGACTTAATTATCCTAGATATACAGATGCCTGATATGGATGGTTTTGAAGCGGCTAAAATCATCCAATCGCGTCCAAAATCGCGACATATTCCTATTATCTTTTTGACTGCGGCTTATAAGTCTGAAGAATTCCAGGCAAAAGGTTATAAGGCAGGGGCTGTTGATTACCTCACTAAACCCATTACGCCAGCTCAATTAGCCAGCAAAATTGAGCTCTATTTACGTTTTTTCGTCAAATAAGTTGCAAAGCTGGGAAAGAGGCGTTAAAATTATTGGATGAGCACCCTGATACAGCAGTCAGCTTTCTATGATGCGTGTGTGGTTGCATCAGTAATTGATGTTACGCCGTTTTGTTTTGACTTTTTACTTTTCATTTTAAAAATAGGAAAATTCTCATGAAACTCAACGTCAAAGCTTTTGCACTTACTTTTTCCATTTTTTGGGGAATTGCTCTTTTTTTAATGACTTGGTGGATAATTCTTTTTGAAGGCGTTACCTACGAAACCACCCTGATTGGTCAAGTTTATTATGGCTACAATATCAGCCCGATGGGTAGCGTTATTGGGTTAATCTGGGGATTGGTTGATGGCTTAATTGCTGGGGCTATCTTTGCTTGGCTCTACAATTTCATAGTGACACTAATATCTAAGTAGTGCCAGAACGAAAACTTCTATAAGCAATAACTACACGGATTAGGTTATTACTACTGGTATTGCCCTTAGCAGCTAATAAAAAAAACTTTAAAAACAAACTATTATACTGTAGGTTGGGTTAGATTTTG
>CAYFOB010000549.1:0-3258 GCA_964344525.1 uncultured Thiomargarita sp. | reverse complement strand
TCCAAAGCGCGGCTGGGCGACTCCAAAATACGGTAAAACTTGTGAACGGGTACTTAATAGATTTGTCCCTTAATAATTTTGAACTGTGATTCTTATGATTTTTGTGATGAAAGGTGATGATAAGCATCAACACTCTCACTTATGATAGTGTACAGCATAATTTGTTGTACTTAAACGTGATAGGTGATATATAGCGTTTCCTGGTTGAATAAAATCACAATTCAAATTACTTAACCCGCATCCCCGGCTGTGCCCCCTCATCAGGACTGAGCAAGAAAATGTCTTTTTTACCTGGCCCCGCCGCTAACACCATGCCTTCTGAAACACCAAAGCGCATTTCGCGTGGCGCTAGATTGGCCACCATCACCGTCAAACGCCCTGTTAATTGCTCAGGCGCATAAGCATCTTTAATGCCAGCAAAAACGTTACGCGGTTTCTCTTCTCCCACATCTAAGCTTAAACGCAACAATTTGTCTGCACCATCCACATGCTCTGCTTTAAGAATACGGGCAATGCGTAAGTCAATTTTTGAAAATTGATCATAATCAATGGTTTCGACGATCTGTTTTGTGGGTTGTCTAGGGGGTGCAAAGCTCTCTTTAGAAGCTTCAATCATGCCATCAATTTGTTTTTGATTGATGCGCGTCATCAAAGGTTTAAAAGGATTGATAGTATGCCCAAGTAACGGTTCAGGCTGCCAACTGATGGGAGCTGCTAAAAATGTTTTCACATCATTAACTATCAACGGCAAAATCGGTGCTAAGTAACCCATCAAAACCCGAAACAGATTTATACCTTGACTACAAACTGCTTGTAATTCTGCGCCTTTGCCTTCTTGTTTTATCATTGCCCAAGGCTTGTGTTCATCAATATACTGATTAGCGCGATCAGCCAAAGCCATGATATCACGCACTGCTTTGTTGTAATTACGGCTTTCGTAAGCCTGAGCAATTGTGTCGCCTTTATCTATAAATTCTTGATAAAGGGCACTATCAGCCAATTCAGAAGCCATTTCTCCATCAAAGCGTTTAGTGATAAATCCTGCACAACGGCTGGCAATATTCACAAACTTGCCAACTAAATCAGCATTAACGCGATGAAGAAAATCATCTAAATTTAAATCAACATCATCCACACCATCGCCCAATTTTGCGGCGAAATAATAACGTAAATATTCTGGCTTAAGATGCTTTAAATAAGTTCGAGCATTGATAAAAGTACCACGTGATTTAGACATTTTTTGTCCATCAACCGTCAAAAAGCCGTGAGCAAAAATCGCAGTGGGCTTTCTAAAACCGCCACCAGACAACATGGCAGGCCAAAATAGGGCATGAAAATAAATAATATCTTTACCAATAAAATGATACAACTCAGCTTGACTATCAACGCCCCAAAATTCATCAAAATCAATCTGCTTTTTGTCACACAACGCCTTAAAGCTCGCCATATAACCAATGGGCGCATCTAACCAAACATAAAAATATTTGTTTGGCTCCTCAGGAATCTCAAAACCAAAATAAGGCACATCACGAGAAATATCCCAGGGCTTCAGCCCAGCTTCAAAAAATTCATTGACTTTATGCTGCATTTCAGGTTGCAAAGCCCCACTGCTTGTCCATTCACGTAGCATGGACTCAAAATGCGCAAGATTAACAAATAAATGTTCAGACTCCTTTTCTATTGGCGTTGCCCCTGATATAGCTGAAATTGGATTTTTGAGATCAGTGGGAGAATAAGTCCTCGTACACTTCTCACATTGATCACCATATTGATCTGTCGCACCACAATGAGGACATTCACCGCGAATAAAGCGATCAGGTAAAAACATTTTTTCAGTCGGATCATAAAATTGGTGAATGGTATGACGATCAACAAATCCACCTTCAAGCAAACCTTTATAAATCAGGTTAGAAAAATGCTGATTTTCAGGGCTATGAGTCGAATAATAATTATCAAAACCTATTGCAAAATCAGCAAAATCAGCTTGATGCTCTTTTTGAAAACGAGTGATTAGTTCCTCCGGCGTGATGCCCTCTTTTTGGGCACGCAACATAATAGGAGTACCATGCGCATCATCAGCACAAATGTAATAACATTCATATCCACGCAATTTTTTGAAACGTACCCATATATCTGTTTGAATATATTCAACTAAATGCCCAATGTGTATGGAACCATTAGCGTAGGGTAAAGCGCTGGTTACTAAAATTTTTTTAAGTGAATTTTTCATGGTCAATTAATGAATGAACAAAAAAATAGGCACATAAGGTAACATTAATTAGCCTTATGTCCATGCGACAGTATGTGTATCTAAATACATTCTGGGTCCCATTCATCAAACCAATCTATATGAACAAGTTCCTCTGGATCACCTATGATATAAGATCGCTCCTTCAAGTTTGACAATTTTCCCAAATATTCTAGTTCATCAAGCGTTTGGATATCACTAGGCAGTTGTTTGGGTAATAAAAATGTTGCCCCCCCCTCTTTCTTCAATAAGCAAAATGACACGTATTGGTTTATCCCATTGTTCAAATTGAGAAGGTAGTTTTATTGTGCCGTTATGGGGTTGTGTTTTAAATTCAATTGCTTGCATTTGTATTCATCCTTTAAAAATAACAACAGAGCGTGCAAAGCGCTGCTTGGAACGAAAAGCTACCGTTTTTTGGTTGGAGTGCTCAGCTCCCTGTGCGTGCAACTTAACTTCCTGACAATTTATCAGAATAGTCCTTAATTTCAGCAACCGCTTTTAAACTTGACACTAATTGGTTTAACTCGCTAATACCAAGTGCCTGTTGTTTAGCTTCTTTTTCTGGATTGATGGACGAATTTTCTTCTGCCGTTTTTTGAGGAATTTCTCCGTCTTTAACTTCTAGCAACGCCACCAACGCATAATCGCCATTACTTAATTCCAAGCCCTGATAAAGGGCCTTATTTTCTGTGGGAACGCCCATTTTAAAAGCTTCGCGTACTATCTCAGCGCTAGGCGCACTGTCTTGGCGCATAACCCACTGTGCAGGTGCCCAACTTAACTCATCCTTGAGCGTTGCATGACCACTTTCTTTGATTTGATCAATCAAAGTTTTACCCAAAGCTGTTGCTTCAGCTTTCGTTTTTTCTTCTTTCAAAATGGAAACAATTTCGTCTTTAACCTCGTCTAGTGACTTTTGTTGAGCCGCTTCATGATCTTTGATGCGTAACACAACAACACGTAATTCACCAACTTCAATTGGCTCGCTGTTATAGCCTTTTTTTAAT
>CAYFOB010000548.1:0-3259 GCA_964344525.1 uncultured Thiomargarita sp. | reverse complement strand
TTATAGCCAAAATTAAAATTAAAGACCAACATCTTTTTCTGAAAAGCTATAGCAAAATCAAATCGGGTTGTTTATCTTCTGCAATTTCCAAGGCATCTTGGGCATTTTCTGCGACTAAAATTCTAAAATTCTGATGCGCTAAACATTCAAATAAGACACAGATGTTTTCTGGGGTATCATCCACAACTAACAAGGTGTCTTGCAGTTGATCATTTGTGGGCATTAATTTTTTCTCCTTTGTAGCAAAAAAACAACAAATAGTTTATATCTAAAACCCATAGTGCAAAGCAACGCTTTGCAACATACTTATCCTTTATTAAAAGTAATTCTTGTAGTTATTTACGGTTTTTTGAATTGTCATATTTTAGTCATACTAACATCATATAGTATCTTCATAATGGATTAAAATAGTCTCTTAACAAACCAGGTAGCACCATGAATACAAGTTATACACAACACATCTCTCATAAGTTTAATGAGGAAATAGAAAAAGTACGTAACCACGTACTGAATATGGGGGGGCTTGTTGAACAACAAATTGCACAAGCTTTACAAGCTTTAAAAACAAACGACAAACCCCTCAGCGAACAAATCGCCAAAAATGACTACCAAATTAATACCTTAGAAGTCTCCATTGACGAAGAATGCACCCGTATCTTAGCACGCCGTCAACCAGCGGCCTCTGATTTACGTTTGGTTGTTGCCATTATAAAAACCATTACTGATTTGGAGCGTATTGGTGACGAAGCCGAAAAAATTGGCCGCTTGGTCCTGAACCAGGGCACCTCGCCGCAAATTTCACAGCAGAAAATCAGTGTTCAACATCTTGGCCAACATGTTGAAAAAATGGTGCGTGATGCCTTGGATGCTTTTGCTCGTACTGATATTGAAACCGCGCTGTCTGTCCTTAAGGAAGATGAAGAAGTTGATTTAGAATATCAATCGTTAATGCGCCAATCAATTCTATTGATGATGGAAGACCCGCGTACCATATCAGGCGTGCTAAATGTTATTTGGGCAGCACGTTCACTTGAACGTATTGGTGATCATGCCAAAAATATTTGTGAGTATGTGATTTATTTGGTGGAAGGAAAAGATGTTCGGCACACTAGCATAGAGCAGATGGAACAAGAACTCCATGAAAAAGACAATACTGATCGTTGAAGATGATCCTGCTATTCAGGACATGCTACACTTTTCGTTGCAAGATGAAGGATTTCAATTATTACAAGCCAATACTGCCCGCGAAGCTTGGTCACAATTTGAAAATGAAACTATCAATTTGGTCGTGCTAGATTGGCGCTTGCCTGATCTTGAGGGTATTGATTTATTGCGCCGCTTTCGTAAGCGACATATTGATCTACCGGTGATTATGTTGACTGCGCGAGGAGAAGAAGAAGATCGTGTTCTAGGGTTAAACGTGGGGGCTGACGATTATATGGTCAAACCCTTTTCGGTGGCAGAATTAAAAGCCCGTATTAGGGCATTATTACGGCGCACCTACATTGACGAACGCGCGGTGCAAGTCGGACAACTCACCTTGGATCCGGGGAGTCACCGGGTTAAGGTTGGTGAAACCACACTGGATCTTTCACCCATTGAATTTCGGTTATTGCATTTTATGATGACCCATCCTGACCGTGTTTATAACCGCGATCAATTGTTGGATCATGTTTGGGGGGAAAATGTGTACATACAGGAGCGAACTGTTGATGTGCATATTCGCCGATTACGGAAAAACCTTCACCCTCATGGTTTGGATCATTTAATTGAAACCGTTCGCGGAACAGGTTATCGTTTTACAAAAATAAAATAAATAAAATGAATTTTTCTTTGTTCCAGATATTTGGTCGATTAATATTCAGCAGCTTGTTGCTATACATGATCGGCATTTGGCTCGATCATGTGTGGCTTGTATTGGTTTTAGGAATGGCAACCTATATTGCTTGGACATCATGGAATCTTTACCGCTTGTTACATTGGTTGCATCATCGTAAAAGTGATTTACCTGAAACCTATGGTATTTGGGAAATCGTTTTTCAGCAACTGTATCAAATGCAAGTCGCTCATCGTAAAAACAAACGGCGCTTGGGCAAAATACTCAAACGTTTTCGTAAAACAACGCAAGCGCTACCTGATGCCACAGTGGTTTTAAACAAAAATTGTGAAATCCAATGGTTTAACCCAGCTGCCACAGAATATCTACAGCTCTGCCAACCTGAAGATATTGGGCAACGGATTGACAACTTGATACGTCACCCAGATTTTATTCGCCACCTTAAAAAGTCAAAAAAAGCTAAATCATTTAAATTACCACTCAATGGTTATGTTTTACTTTTTCGCTTAATCCCGATTGATCAAGGGTTGCTATTACTCAGCGCTCAGGATATTACGCAAAAAGATCGTTTAGAAGTGATGCGACGTGATTTTATTGCTGATGCGTCCCATGAATTACGCACGCCACTCACCGTGATTTCGGGTTATGTAGAGCAACTCAACGAACGGCGGCATCAAATTGAGCCAAATTGGCACAGACCTATTCAACAAATGGTGGCACAAACGAAGCGCATGCAAAGTTTGATTGATGATTTATTGCTATTGTCCCATATTGAAAGCCCAGAACGTCAACAATTTGTCAAACCAATCAGACTAACGGCTTTGCTGCAAAATATTCACACAGAAGCGCAGATGCTCAGTCAAAACCGTCATCAGATTAAGCTTACTATTCCCCAAGATATCATAATAAAGGGCAATGAGAAAGAATTGCGTACTGCTTTTGCTAACCTTGTTTTTAACGCTGTTCACTACACTGCAGAAGGTGGAGAAATTGATATTCAGGCTGACTATGATAAACAAGGTTGTCATATCAGCATTAAAGACACTGGGATAGGCATTGATGCGATTCATATTCCCCGCATCACTGAGCGTTTTTATCGCGTTGATAAAGGACGATCACGCGAAAAAGGGGGAACCGGTTTGGGCTTGGCTATTGTTCAACATGTGTTGGACAAGCATCAGGCCACTTTACACATTAAAAGTGAACTTGGAAAAGGGTCGTTGTTTCGGTGTGATTTTTTGAGCAAAAGTTGTTGTGAAAATGAGAAGGATTGTTTAAGTACTGAATCATAAGTTTTCAGTAGGAGTCCAAAATTTATTTTGGGCGAGGACACTTCCAAAATAAATTTTGGACTCCGTGCATATATCTTTAGCCATTTATCTCAAACACCCGAAACCCCTGATTCCCAATACAGTAAATCAC
>CAYFOB010000547.1:0-3261 GCA_964344525.1 uncultured Thiomargarita sp. | reverse complement strand
GCTCCTGTACCCCCATCATAACCAGAAATAGTGACATGATCCGCATGGGCTTTAGAAACACCCGCGGCTACCGTGCCGACGCCGATTTCTGAAACAAGCTTAACACTAATGCGGGCTTGTGGATTCACATTTTTTAAATCATGAATCAACTGCGCTAAGTCTTCGATTGAATAAATGTCATGGTGCGGTGGTGGAGAAATCAGCCCCACGCCTGGCGTTGAATGACGAACTCGTGCAATGGTTTGGTCAACTTTATGCCCAGGTAATTGTCCACCCTCCCCTGGTTTGGCGCCTTGTGCGATTTTTATTTGAATATCATTCGCATTCACCAAATATTCAGCCGTCACTCCAAAACGCCCAGAAGCCACTTGTTTAATAGCAGAGCGTTTGGAATCGCCATTGGGCAATGGTTTAAAACGTTCTGATTCTTCCCCCCCTTCACCCGTGTTGGATTTTCCACCCAAACGATTCATCGCAATCGCTAAAGTCGTATGCGCTTCATAAGAAATCGAACCAAACGACATCGCCCCAGTTGCAAAACGTTTAACAATCTCTGACGCAGGTTCCACCTCTTCTAACGGTATTGGCTGCTCAGCAAACTTAAACTCAAAAAGACCACGCAAAGTTAACAAACGCTCGTTTTGCTCATTGATTTCTTTAGCAAATTCATCATACAAAGCGCGATTATTGCTGCGAGTAGCATGTTGAAGCTTAGAAATCGTTTGGGGTGTCCAAGCATGTGCCTCTCCACGTACACGATAAGCAAATTCTCCACCAACCTCTAAAGCATTACGATAAAGCGGTGCATCACCAAAAGCTAAACGATGTTTCCGCACTGTTTCTTCTGCAATTTCCGCTAATCCAATCCCTGATGTTTGACATTTTGTCCCACGAAAATACTGTTCTATCAATTCATCAGACAACCCAATGGCATCAAAAATTTGTGCGCCACAATAGGATTGATAAGTAGAAATCCCCATTTTGGACATCACCTTCAACAGGCCCTTATCCACCGCTTTGATATAGCGTTTATGGGCTTCTTCTTCTGGCAACCTCATGGCAGACAAGGTATCAAAAGCAAGATACGGATTGATAGCTTCTGCCCCATAACCTGCAAGTAAGCAAAAATGTTGGACTTCGCGGGCTTCACCCGTTTCCACGACTAAACCTGACTCGGTACGTAACCCCTTTTGAATGAGATGATGATGAACAGCCGAAGTCGCTAATAGGGCTGGAATCGCAATATGATCTGCATCCATCTCACGATCTGACAAGATTAAAATATTATGACCCGCCAACACAGTTTCTTCAGCTTGATTGCACAACTGGTTCAACGCCGCTTCCATACCAGAAGCCCCCATTTCAGCCGCATAACACATACTGAGAGTTTTAGTACGAAAGGCCCCCTCGGTACGATTCTCAATGCGTCGCACCTTTTCTAAATCAGTATTGGTCAAAATTGGTTGATGAACTTCCAACCGCATATGCAAATCTTCCTTGAAACCCAATAAGTTAGGACGTGGTCCAATCAACGAAACCAGCGACATGACTAATTCTTCTCGAATGGGATCAATCGCAGGATTTGTCACCTGAGCAAAACTTTGCTTAAAGTAATCGTACAATAATCGTGAACGATTCGATAAAATAGCCAGCGACGCATCAGTTCCCATTGAACCAATGGGATCCTGCCCACCAATAACCATTGGTTCCAAAAAGAATTTTAAATCTTCTTGGGTATAGCCAAAAGCCTGTTGACGATCTAACAGCGTCTGCTGATTGGGTGGCATTGCTGTTACTTCAGAAGGCAAGTTTTCCAAGAAAATTTGCGTCTGATCCAACCAATCTTGATAGGGAACGCGATTGGCTAAGTCTGCCTTTAATTCTGCATCATCAATGATGCGCCCCTGCTCAGTATCAATCAAAAACATCTTGCCCGGCTGTAAACGCCACTTTTTGACAATCTTTTCCCGCGGAACCTCAAGCACACCCATTTCAGAGGCCATTATCACCACATCATCATTAGTGATTAAATAACGCGCTGGGCGCAAACCGTTTCTATCCAATGTCGCACCAATTTGACGACCATCCGTGAAAGCCACCGCAGCAGGACCATCCCATGGCTCCATCAAACCCGCATGATATTCATAAAAAGCACGACGTTTATCATCCATCAATGGATTATTTGTCCACGCCTCTGGAATAAGCAACATCATAGCTTGCCCCAAGGAGTAGCCCCCCGCAACCAACAATTCTAAGGCATTATCAAAACAAGCCGAATCGGACTGCCCCTCAGCAATTAAGGGCCACAATTTATCTAAATCATCGCCTAACAACTCAGAGGACATCGAATGACGACGTGCTGCCATCCAATTAATATTACCGCGCAACGTGTTGATTTCGCCGTTATGACAAATCATACGGAAAGGTTGCGCTAAATCCCAAGTTGGGAAAGTATTGGTCGAAAAACGCTGATGAACTAAAGCAAGTGCCGTTACCATGCGCTCGTCTTGCAAATCTGGGTAGAAAATACCCACTTGATTAGCCAGCAACATGCCTTTGTAAAGCAAAGTGCGCGATGAAAACGAAGGAATATAAAAATGTGCATAATCAAGGTTTAATTCTTTATTTATGGTATGTACAATAACCTTGCGAATAACAAAAAGTTTACGCTCAAAAGCATCTTGATCAGCACAATTATCCCCTTTTGCGACAAATACTTGTCGAATAACTGGCTCAACAGCTTTAACCCCTTCACTCAAGCCCTCGTTATTCGTTGGCACATCTCGCCAGCCCAGCAAAGTTTGCCCCTCCTCGGCAATGACTTTGGCCATTATTTTTTCACAAGTGGCGCGGGTTTCAGCATCGCGTGGCAAAAATATCATGCCCACACCATAAGTGCCAAGCGGTGGCAAGGGTGTTTTGCACTCATCGCGTAAAAAGGCATCAGGCGTTTGGATGAGAATACCAGCCCCGTCACCAGCGAGGGGATCAGCCCCCACTGCGCCACGATGGGTCAAATTTTTTAATATTTCCAACCCTTGATTAACAATTTCATGATTTTTATGACCTTTGATATTGACAATAAAACCGACACCGCAGGCATCATGTTCATTATGTGGATTATAGAGCCCTTGTTTAGGTGGCAAAGCGCCGTGACTCATTATGTTTCCTCCGTTTTATCAGTTATCAGTTTATGTGTTGTTAGTATCAACTCGATGTTCAAGTTAGTTAATTAGAATATTATGATATTTTAATAAAAAT
>CAYFOB010000546.1:0-3273 GCA_964344525.1 uncultured Thiomargarita sp. | reverse complement strand
ATTAAGGCTTTTTCTCGGGCCTCAACTTGTTTTTGCAAATCTCGTAAGGTGAGATGGGTTTCAAGACGCGCTAAAACTTCTTCAATCTGGAATGGTTTGGTTATGTAGTCTACCCCACCAACAGAAAAGGCTTTGACTTTGTCCAACACTTCGTTTAGAGCACTGATAAAGATAACCGGAATGTCGCGGGTGCGTTCATCGGCTTTTAAGTGTTCGCACACTTCATAGCCATCCATCTTGGGCATTTTTATATCAAGCAAAATCAAGTCAGGGGGTTCAGTCTGTGCAGTAGAGAGGGCATGTTTACCGCTTGATGCAGGCTTTATTCGATAGCCTGAATCAGTTAATATGCCAATTAATAGGCGTAAATTAGCAATGGCATCATCAACGATTAAGATGTTAGCTTTAGGTTGTTCAGTCATTGTTTGGGTTCTCTAATGTTTTTTCAGTTAAATTCAAAATTTCTTCATACTCAAAATTATTGGCCAATTCCGCTAACGCATCAGCCAGGGCAACATTCCTGGCACGGATTTCGTCAATGCTACGATCAATTGCCCCCATATCGCTTCTCAGCGTCGCTTTTGCCAATTTCGCCACTAGCTCAGGCGGTAGCGCTGCCAACGCTGCTGGTATCAGGTTTTTTTGATATTCATTCGTAGGTTGAGTGTTCAACGCCGCTTCATAAACATAGCGCACCCCAATATATTTATGCATCATCTCAAAAAGAGCCGCCTCGTGGTAGGGTTTACATAAAAAATCATCACAACCCGCCTCACTGGCAACCGATTCCATATCAAAAGCACTGGCAGTCAGGGCGATAATGGGAGTGGATTGACCTTTTTGGGTGGCTTTGATTTGCCGAGTCGCTTCATAGCCATCCATCACAGGCATTCGCATATCCATCCAAATTAAGTGCGGTTGCCAATCTTCCCAAACCGTAATCGCCTCTCTACCGTTACAGCATAGCTGAAGTTCAAAGCCTATTGGTTTTAATAGTTTGAAAAGTAAATGGCGATTAGTCTTACTGTCATCCACAATTAAAATTCGATAACTTGGTTGCCCTGGTTCTAGGGCAATTACTTGGCGAGCGTTATGTTGGCTTTGAATATCAACTGTTTTAACCACACCGACGCTGATTTCAAATTTAAAAATCGCTCCTTTTCCAACTTGACTCTCGACACTGATATTGCCACCCATCAGTCGAACAAATTGGTGGACAATAGATAAGCCCAATCCCACGCCATCTTGTGCCTGCTCCCCAGCGACTGTTTGTACAAAGGCTTCAAAAATATTGTCCAGCTCATCGTGCGCAATGCCAGGGCCTGTGTCTTCAACTTCAAAATGCAAACGACAAATGCTATCGTTTAAAGCAATGGTATTTGTACGCAGCGACACTGTTCCTTTTTTAGTGAATTTTATGGCATTATTAATCAGATTGATCAAAACTTGGCGCAATCTTGCCTCATCAGTTCGCCCATATTGGGGAACATCAGGCGCCCACTCAACCAGCCATTGTAAATCATTCGCTCTCAATTGAAACATTTCTTTGATTTCATCAAGCAAGTGGTAAAGATCAAAGTTTTGTTCATTGAGTGTGAGACGCCCTACCTCAATCTTAGATAAATCCAATATTTGGTTAATAAGCCTTAACAACTGTTCTCCATTCTCTCGGATGACGTTAAGATTTTCCTGATGTTCTTGGGATAGATTTTGACTGCGACTCATTAATTGGGCAAAGCCAAGAATGCCATTAAGGGGGGTGCGGAGCTCATGGCTCATATTGGCAATAAACGTACTTTTAGCTTGATTAGCGACTTCCGCTTTTTTTTTGGCCATTTTCAATTGCTGATAAGATTTCACTAATTCTTCTGTTTTTTCGGATAATTCTTTTGTCCGTTCTGCCATTTGAAGTTCTAGTTGACGCTTTTGACATTTAACACTTCTCACATGCCAAAAGACTAACCCCAATATTAATAATAGCATCAAGCCAATTGTTTCCCACGACAGTGGTTGAATGGAGTATGTATACATTTGTTTGATTAGTCCAAAAATTTGGGTGCTGTCGCAATGAGCAAATAACCAACTAGCGCAGCAAAAAATGAGCCCACCAAAACAGCAAGGCGCACTTGATTCATATATTCTGGCTCAGTAAATGCTAATGCACCTATAAACAAGCTCATGGTAAAACCAATGCCACACAAAATAGATACCCCAAAAAGAGTCATCCAAGTTGATCGTTCAGGCAATTGCGCTAATCCCAGTTTGATAGTCAGCCAAGTAAACCCTAAAATTCCAAGGGGTTTACCTAGCAATAAGCCAAGTATAATGCCTAAAGGTACGGGTTCCCAAAGAACGTTAAGTGTCATACCTTCAAAAGAGACTCCAGCATTGGCAAACGCAAAAATGGGCAAAATGCCGTAAGCAACCCAGGGATGCAGGGCTTTTTCAAGTTGATGCAGCGGGCTATGACCATGACGATCTTTAACATTTGGAATAAAAAAGGCAAGCGCCACACCAGCAAGGGTAGCATGTACGCCAGATTTGAGGACAAAAAACCATAAAAAGAGTCCAATAATCAGATACACTTTAAGATTTGTTATCCCTTTCCAATATAACAATATCCCTGGTAATGTCAGCATCGCCGCTGCAAATGTTAAGTAGGTGAGGTGTAAATCGTGCCCTGAATAAAAAAATGCGATAATGAGAATGGCCCCTAAATCATCAATGATAGCCAATGCCATCAAAAAAAGTTTTAAAGATAATGGCACACGACTGCCCAACAACGCTAAAACCCCCAATGAAAAAGCAATATCTGTCGCTGATGGGATTGCCCAACCGTTGATTGTTGTTGGATTATCCCAATTTAAAGCGATATAAATGAGCGCTGGTATTGCCATACCACCCAGCGCTGCAATTGTGGGCAAAACGATTTGAGACACTTGAGATAGTTGACCTTCAAGCATTTCACGTTTTAGTTCAAGCCCCACCAATAGAAAAAAGAGTGCCATTAAGCCATCATTAATCCAAAATTCTAATGGTTTGATGTTCAGTGAGCGAATAGGGCTGTGTAGCAGAGTTGCATAAACATGCTCCAAATTTGAGTTGCTCATCAGCAAAGCCAATAATGCGCCAATGAGTAATAAAATACTGCTGGCTGATTCTAGTTTAAAAAATTCACTAAAAAATTTTTTTTGGATAGAATAAATCATAACTGATCACATTTATTATGAGAGCGCTAATGCGGATTTTTTCCTCAAATCAATCACATAAATC
>CAYFOB010000545.1:200-3277 GCA_964344525.1 uncultured Thiomargarita sp. | reverse complement strand
CCTCCTGATAAAAAGGTAAAATAAATCCTTGATAAACCTTATCCACAGCCAGGCTTTGAAGAGAAGGTCTTTTATACAAATCTTTAATCCGAAATTGAAAACCAGGCAAAACCTTGGATTTTATAATGCCTTCACCAACGGGTTTGATGGGCATGTACACATTTCGCGCATTGAGACGGTAAAACGCCATTTTTTTGCTGTCGTGTAAAATGTAATATTCTTTGACACCAGAACGGGCATATTCCTGCTTTTTCTTGACAGTATCCCGTTCTTCTTCTTTTTTATTGGAATCGGATAATCCTTCAATGCACATATCAAAAACACCTTCAAAGGTGCAATCACGAGGATAAAGTGCCACAGGGTTATCATTGAGTATCACTCCCAAATCGGGGCGACGAATTGAGGATTGATGGGGTAAGCGAAATCCCATTTCAAGTCCTGTTGTCTCAGCAATCGGATGAGTGGTTAAAAATTGATGTAGGATTTCATAAAACCACATAAACATCAAATAGTTTGCATAATCAGACACTGGTTTTTCCTCCAAAAAGCCATTGTTCCATTCATAAATCACATCACTTTCGCCATAATAGTTTTCCCAATATTCAGCTTCTGTCACTTTTAAATTGGGTTTGAGGTGAACAATGTCTTTTGTATATTCTTGCGGTATTGCTAAAAGACTCATGTTGTCTCCTTGATTGGTTTAATTAATAATCAAAAATATTTTTGGCTTCACCTCTCCTTTTTCAATAACTCATTAATCTCTCTCAAATCACTAATCTGTTGTTTTAATAGCTCTATTTCTAAATGGGCTTTTTCTAATTGATGTTGACATTCGGTTTGCTCAGGTGAAGGAGAATTTATATGCCAATTATCAAAATTTTGCTTGCTGTAAATTTTTCGGTGATGTAGGGTGCGTCCTACGCACCTTTTGGTCTCATTGAGCTAATATTGGTGCGTCGGACGCACCCTACAAAACTTTATCACAGGAAAATTTACAGCAAGAAATTTTGCATACTTTTTCAAAGTGGAATGGTAGTATAGCGTTTCCCGATTGTGTGAAATACAGAAGGCGTGGAGAGTACAACTAATGTATGACAACGAATAAAACCTATATTCGTTGTCATACATTAGTTGTACTAAGTTCATAAAAAGATACTCTGGGTTGTAATCATTATGTTATGCAATGAACGAATAACCCCTGATGAATAATCCGTTCATTGCACAGAGAAACTAAGGTTTTTTAAGACGCGCAAGTTCAGCAAGGAGATGCTTAATTTGTTCCTCGGCGGTTTTTTTCTCCTCAATGGCTTGTGCTTCTGCCATTTTGGCGCGTTGAATTTCTTCCATGGCAAGTTGTTCTCCCTTCAATCGCGCTTTTCTTTCTTCAATAACTTTCCTTTCCGCCTCCTGATAAAAAGGTAAAATAAATCCTTGATAAACCTTATCCACAGCCAGGCTTTGAAGAGAAGGTCTTTTATACAAATCTTTAATCCGAAATTGAAAACCAGGCAAAACCTTGGATTTTATAATGCCTTCACCAACGGGTTTGATGGGCATGTACACATTTCGCGCATTGAGACGGTAAAACGCCATTTTTTTGCTGTCGTGTAAAATGTAATATTCTTTGACACCAGAACGGGCATATTCCTGCTTTTTCTTGACAGTATCCCGTTCTTCTTCTTTTTTATTGGAATCGGATAATCCTTCAATGCACATATCAAAAACACCTTCAAAGGTGCAATCACGAGGATAAAGTGCCACAGGGTTATCATTGAGTATCACTCCCAAATCGGGGCGACGAATTGAGGATTGATGGGGTAAGCGAAATCCCATTTCAAGTCCTGTTGTCTCAGCAATCGGATGAGTGGTTAAAAATTGATGTAGGATTTCATAAAACCACATAAACATCAAATAGTTTGCATAATCAGACACTGGTTTTTCCTCCAAAAAGCCATTGTTCCATTCATAAATCACATCACTTTCGCCATAATAGTTTTCCCAATATTCAGCTTCTGTCACTTTTAAATTGGGTTTGAGGTGAACAATGTCTTTTGTATATTCTTGCGGTATTGCTAAAAGACTCATGTTGTCTCCTTGATTGGTTTAATTAATAATCAAAAATATTTTTGGCTTCACCTCTCCTTTTTCAATAACTCATTAATCTCTCTCAAATCACTAATCTGTTGTTTTAATAGCTCTATTTCTAAATGGGCTTTTTCTAATTCATGTTGGCATTCGGTTTGCTCAGTTGATGAAGAATTAACTTGCCAATCAATTTTTTGATATTGAGCATTATTAGTACTGTGATCATTTTTGAAATTAAGTACATTTTTCTCATCTAAACCAAGTAACTCAGGCAAATCTATCTCCATGACCTCTGCAATTTGTTCAAGCCTTGAATAATGCACATCTGTTTTGCCCCGTTCTATTTTGGCGTATGCTTGGGTGGATATATTTAATTTTGCAGCCATATCCTCTTGTGTCCAGCCTTTTAGTGAGCGGACAAATTTAATTTTTTCATAGAATTGCATAAATAGATACTCCGGGTTATGTTATTAGTAACTATGGGTTGCTAGATGATTTGAGTGATGACAAAATTTGTCATTTTTTCAAATCTATATTTATATGTTATTATGAAACCTAAATATTTTGTCTTATCAAAAAATTTGCCTTTAAACCTCATAAATATCAATCATGGAAAATACTCTCGAACAAACCACGCAAACGTTGCATTTGGCAATTGATGTTGAAGTCCCTACTCAAACACAATTCAACCCGCAATCAATTGAAAAAGCCATAAAGCTGTTATTACAAAATCACGTGGTGGCATTCAGTAGCGATTCACCAAAACAAATTTTAAAAAATTTGGGCTTTCAAAATGTAGCTCATTCCCTACCACCTCAAGCCAACGCCTCATCATCTAATAAGCTTAATAAATGGGAAAAAATGTTGCAACGCTTTCAAAACGTTGCCATGACTCCAGCGGAAAGAGAAAAATTTGATAAAGCGCGACAAGAATTCCGTGAAAATTTTATTATGCGAGACATAACTACTGACTAAAAATGAACCCAACTAAC
>CAYFOB010000545.1:0-190 GCA_964344525.1 uncultured Thiomargarita sp. | reverse complement strand
CAAATTTTATGCCATAAAATAGATTTTGACTTATCCGTGGCTTTAACCCAATCGCTTTCCGTTAAAAAAAGTGGGCTCTTTGGTAATTTCCGCTCTCCTGCACTAGCTCTCAAAAATTTTTACTCGATAGCAACGCTGCTATTGCCTTTACACAACAACAATCTCTTGATGATCAAAAAGTGGTTCGCAA
>CAYFOB010000544.1:0-3284 GCA_964344525.1 uncultured Thiomargarita sp. | reverse complement strand
CCCAAGCAGGAGCTTGGGAACGAGGGGGCGGAAGGAGAGTGCGTAACATCAATTATTAAAAGTAATCCTTGTAGTTATTCATGGATTTTAGAAATAGGATGCGTAACATCAGTTAATTGTTTCAGAAACCCATTGATCAACCACTTCATATTTGCGATTTTTATTTTTTATCAATTTTTACCCCCATTAGGGACGCAGCGCGTCCCGCGAGGCGGAGCCTCGCTACAGGCATTCCCAACCAGGAGGTTGGGAACGAGAGTAATATTTTAACTAATGATGCAAGGCTTAGAGATGCGAAAAAAAAGGCAGATGGTTTGCTGACTTCTCATGAAATTTATGATGAGCCACTCCAAGTAGCTGATGAAATGGAAAAACTATGCCAATGGATTGAAGATAACTTTCCACCCTTTTGATGATGGCAATGGACGTGGCGCACGAATTCTTATGAATCTCATTCTCATCAAAAAAGCTTATCCACCAGCTATTATTAGAAGTGAACAGCGGCGGCAATATCTCACAACTTTAAACCAAGCTGATTCCGGCTCGCTTCAACCGTTTTTGATATTTGTTGCAAAGTCTCTTATCAATACGCAGAAGATCATTCTTGACAGTTTTTTGGTTCCCACGTAGGCGCCAATGCCATTAAGTTTCTGCCCTTTTACACTAACACAATTTCCAATAATTCACTGATGTTAGGCACTCTCGTTCTTGTTCCCACGCTTGCCTAGTGGAAACGAGGGTGCGTAACATGAGTTATTTTGAAATTTTTTATCATCTGTTCAGCAAAAAAAAAACAAAAAAAAATAACTGAAGATGATGTATAATTAAAAATTGCATCTAAAAATTAGACATTATAGCGTTTCCCGATTGTGTTAGATACAAAAAACTTTCACGTTCATCAACAAATCTTATGCAAAAAAAAATAACCTGGAAAGAAGCCGTTTATAAGGCCCTGATTCGTTTTACCTCTCGACATCAGACACAAGAGATTAAGTTTAAAGATTTCTATGAAGAGGAACAAAAACGCATTTTAGCAGATACTCAATCTAATACGATTGCTCCACGCCCAATAATTTATTCAAATTTACAAAAACTTCGTGATGACGGAATTCTGAAATTTAATTCTAACACACGTGGGCGTTATAAATTGATCAAACAACCAGTGTTTTATGAGCAACCTTCAGTCTCAAAACCCAGTCAAGTTGCTGAAGATTTTGAAGAATATCGTGCTGAATGGCTTAAAGCCGTTAAAAAGGGTAATCCTTCTACTTTAGAATTGAGTAAACGTTTTGCACATCAATTAATCACTCAATGGTTTGAAATAGATGACTCTTCAGATGATATTGTTTATTGTGACGGTGCTGGGGATGGTGGGATTGATATTGCCTATTTGAAACGGGCCGAGTTCATAGATGAGGGAGATACCTGGTACCTTGTACAAAGTAAATACGGTGTTGCCTCCTCTGGCACAAAAATGCTCTTTAATGAAGTGAAAAAGATGATAGATACCCTTGAAGGGAAAAACCAAAATCTCTCATTTTCAACTCAGGATTTAGTAGAACGTCTCAATCATTTTCGTGCGAGTGCCTCTCCAAATGATAGACTTGTTTTTCTCTTTGCCACCGAAAAAGGATTAAGTGAAAATCAAAAAGAAATTTTACCAAACATACGTGATTATGGCAAAAAACGACTTGGAAGTTTTTTTGATGTAGATACCGTTTCAATAGAGAGCATTCATCAGCGTTTACAAGACAAACCTTTGTCGCTTAGCGTTCCGATTAAAATCCAACTATTCCATTCTGGTGAAAACTTAAGCATTGGTTATGCTCAATTGGATAATTTTTATGATTTCTTGAAAGCTTATCGCGACAAAACAAATGGTCATTTAGAGCCATTGTATGAAAAAAATATACGCCACTATCTAGGATTGCAACCACACAGGAAAACGAATCAAGCGATTAAAAAAACGCTTGAGGAGGAACCCCAAAATTTTGGCTTATACAACAATGGCATCACACTGGTGGTTAAAAATTTTAGGGCACTACTTAATGGCTATTTTGAATTGAGTGAACCTTATATAGTGAATGGCTGTCAAACCGTTGGGACTATCTGGAATGTGTTATTTAAAAGATTTGAATCAGGAGGAACTGGCTCAAACAGCCAAATAGAAGAATGGAAAAAAAGACTTGTAAAAGGACTTGTTGTTCTTAAAATTGTTCAAATAAGCGCTAACGATGACAAACAACTATTGAACAACATTACCCGCTATACTAACCTTCAAAATCGTGTTGATGAAAAGGATTTTATAGCCTTAACCTCAGGCTTTAAACAATGGCAAAGTCAAATGAAGCAATATGGTGTGTACCTTGAGCTTCAACGTGGTGGCTGGGAATCTCAGAAAGTTTATCAAAATAAACATCCAACAAGCTATCAATTCAAAAAACATGCCAAAGTGCTTGATTTGATTAAAGTCTATGGCGCAGGTTGGTTAAGCGTACCAGGCATTGCTTTGGGCAAGAATCCCCCTTTTTTACCAAAAGGCACCATTTTTAAAAAAATAACTGATGCCTCAAGAACAGTACCATTTGGTGTGGATGATCTTTATGCGGCTTATCTGCTACAAACCCATTCAGAAAAAGAACCATATGGTCCTTTTGGAAGAAAGGCGCTTAAAAAAGACAGCCGTGGTTTAACTCGTTTTTTGTTTTACCATATTGTTATAGAACTTTTTAAAGAGATTATGCTTGAGGCTCAAATAGAGCAAACAGAAGTCAATATGACCCAATCGTTTTTAAAACTTTTTCGCACAGAAAAGTACACAACCCTTTTACAAGAAGCCATGCACCTGTTAGATGAATATTTTGAAAAAAACAAGGAAAATTCGATTTATAAAGAAGACTATTATTTAAAAGGCTCTAGTTTAAATGTGTATTTAAAATCAAACAAGCTTGGTGACAAAAGTTTTTCTCCAAAATTGAATGAATTATTGAAGGATTATAAGAGACTGATGAAACGCCCAAGATCAAATGAAGAAAAATCACCTTCCCAATTGATTTTAGAGGTAATCAGTTCATATCACCCATAACTCAAGTACCCGTTCACAAGTTTTACCGACATGAGTTTCGCTAAGCTTGGAACGAAAAAAAACGTTGAATTTTTTTTCGTTCCAAGCTTAGCTACTTTATCGATAGGATAAACCATAGCAAAAATGTTGGTTTTGACTTATCCTTTTTTAAGAGGCTGTTTTGGAAAAAATGAAAAGTCTTTTTCAGAAAACGAGAAAG